>NZ_JACJEU010000079.1:0-473 GCF_014164215.1 Shewanella sp. SG44-2 | reverse complement strand
ACTCGATACAGAGTATAACGTATCAAATGTGTCCCATTCGTCTAGAGGCCTAGGACACCGCCCTTTCACGGCGGTAACAGGGGTTCGAATCCCCTATGGGATACCATATTTAAGATGGTTGAACAAAATTCGAAACTGTTGTTTTAGAAAATGTGTTTGATGATGTATATAGCACTGGTGTTTATCCTACAGACATCAATGAGTATTCACTCGATACAGAGTATAACGTATCAAATGTGTCCCATTCGTCTAGAAATAGAGCTTAGGACATCGCCCACTTTGGTTTATAAAGAGTCGGCGGTAACAGGGGGGCGAATCTTTAGGGTTCTGTTCTTCGTTATAGGTAACTAGCACTGGTGTTTAGCCTACAGACACCAATGAGTATTCACTCGATACAGAGTATAACGTATCAAATGTGTCCCATTCGTCTAGAGGCCTAGGACACCGCCCTTTCACGGCGGTAACAGGGGTTC
>NZ_JACJEU010000078.1:0-532 GCF_014164215.1 Shewanella sp. SG44-2 | reverse complement strand
AACGCATACGTTTACGTGCGCGTTTCTCAGATTTAACTAATGCTGCAAGATTGAGATTATTCATCGATACTGAAGTAAGGAAATGACGAGCAATTAGATCACATATTTAATGTAAATGGTATAAGTTGGGAAAACCAACGACGGCTACATAATAGCGGGCAGTTTCACGACTCTTTCAAGTCAATTAGGCGCCTGGAAATGAACTACTCTCGCATGGGTATATCGTCCACACAAGCATTATGCTCATATTAACCAAGCCGTAATTTCAACAAATTACAGACGTGAAACAGCCCGCTACATGATAGCGGGCTGTTTCACGACTCTTTTCAAGTCAATTAGGCGCCTCTCTCGCATGGGTATATCGTCCACACAAGCATTATGCTCATATTAACTAAGCCTACTTGTCGTTAAATGACAGACGTAAAAAAGCCCGCTACATGATAGCGGGCTGTTTCACGACTCTTTCAAGTCAATTAGGCGCCTGGAAATGACCTACTCTCGCATGGGGAGACCCCACACTACCATCGGCGAT
>NZ_JACJEU010000077.1:0-584 GCF_014164215.1 Shewanella sp. SG44-2 | reverse complement strand
GATATCGCCGGTAACCCATCTGCAACCGCCACCGACAACCAGCCAGTGGACAATGTGGCAGCACCTGCACCGACTGTAGAATTCAGCGGCATGGGCACTGATGGCGTGTTCAACAGCGATGAGATTGGTACTGACGGCACGGTGACCGCGACCGTAACGTTAGCGACGGGCACTCAGATTGGTGACACGCTAGTGGTTACTGATGGCAGCGGAAACGTATTAGCCACCGTAACAGTGACTCAAGCGATGCTGAACAATGGCTTTGATGTTGAAGTCCCTGTTGCACCAGGCGCAACTGAAGTGAATGTCACCGCGCAGGTGATTGATATCGCCGGTAACCCATCTGCAACCGCCACCGACAACCAGCCTGTGGACAATGTGGCAGCCCCTGCACCCACCGTTGAGTTCAGCGGCATGGGCAGCGATGGCGTGTTCAACAGCGATGAGATCGGCAGCGATGGCACTGTGACCGCCACCGTGACGCTAGCGACTGGCACCCAAGTTGGCGACACCTTAGTGGTCACCGATGGCAGCGGCAACGTATTAGCCTCTGTGACCGTCACCCAAGACATGCTCGACAACGG
>NZ_JACJEU010000076.1:0-597 GCF_014164215.1 Shewanella sp. SG44-2 | reverse complement strand
ATATCAATACGCTGCCGATAGTAATCGTCTGGCGACGTAGTGGGTATCGACAAGTTTGACAAGACTCCTCCTTCTTCTAAATGTTCAGGCCTTCACCATATCCCAACCATTACGATGGGCGTTGGGTTACTATGCCGTCTGCTGACTTCTGCTTAATCACATGCCAAGTTACCCCGTCATGCGCTATCGGTTTTCATCTGGTTCGCTCTTTTCAGTCGATGATGCTGAAAAGCCAAGGCACTTATAAACCAGAGCCTGACTGGTTAATGACCGATCGCGTGTTAAACAGATCTCCCCAGATAAGAACATGAACTTTCTTTGCACTGCTGCATCATTTACGGTGGCCATTAGATCACGTGGTTTCGTCGTCTTGTGCCAACTCACCTCTAGCCTACGCCTCATATGATGTTCTTGTTCATCAGCTCGCAAATTTGCTAGCGGCTTCCTCCAGACCAAACCTTGCGATTAAGCCCTTGCCATTCACTAGTAGTTAACGTTTAATAACAGTATGTTATTCTCTAATTAATAAGAGTAACGGTGACCTTCCTACAGAGGACTTTCACCTCATTAGTTCATGCCCATGCTGGGCGTACACAA
>NZ_JACJEU010000075.1:0-693 GCF_014164215.1 Shewanella sp. SG44-2 | reverse complement strand
GACTGGGGTGAAGTCGTAACAAGGTAGCCCTAGGGGAACCTGGGGCTGGATCACCTCCTTACCTATACGACTAACTCAATACCTAAAGTGCAGCGATGCATGTGAGTGTTCACACAGATTACTTGATAGAAAGAAAGAGAAATTACGTTGGGTCTGTAGCTCAGCTGGTTAGAGCGCACCCCTGATAAGGGTGAGGTCGGTGGTTCAAGTCCACTCTGACCCACCAATCTTTCCTACTCTGCGTTGGATGATAACTCGTTTAGTAAACTAAACGTCGCTATCAACCGCCTTGATTAGAAACGATTGGCAAGCCAAAATTTTTGGTAAGACCTTCATTGAAGGTGAACGTAAAATCTCAAACTGTATGTAAAGGGGTTATAGCTCAGCTGGGAGAGCGCCTGCCTTGCACGCAGGAGGTCTGCGGTTCGATCCCGCATAGCTCCACCATTACATACAATTGGTAAGAGATGCCAAAGATAAACGAAATTTTATCTTTGGCTTTTTTAAGCCCGCTCTTTAACAATTTGGAAAGCTGATAGTACTAACTAAAGGCGCATGAATGATGATTCGTTGTCGTTTGTGTGATTACGTTAGTGCGAAAAACGTTAATGCGAAAGCATTAACACTTGAGTTCTCAAAACACTGTTTAAGTGTCTTGAATATTCTAAAAAACTAAGGCGAGTCCACTTCCTA
>NZ_JACJEU010000074.1:0-932 GCF_014164215.1 Shewanella sp. SG44-2 | reverse complement strand
GTGACCTACTTGGAAAACTTTATCTGTATAACCACCAGAGGTCAACTTAGTATCACCAAAAGCGGTCGTATTTGCAATTGCCGTTATTTCAGTTGCAAGCGAGTCCATTTCATTTTGAAGAGCTGCAATATCACTGGTTGAATTTGCACCGTTAGTCGCCTGCACTGTTAGGTCGCGCATACGTTGCAGCATATTAGTTTGCTCTTGCATTGCACCTTCTGCAATTTGTGCAATTGAAATGGCATCATTCGCATTACGCATGCCAACGTCTAAGCCACGCACTTGAGAATTCAAACGGTTAGAAATCGCCAAACCTGCTGCATCGTCTTTCGCACTATTGATACGTAATCCAGAAGATAAACGCTCCATTGAGGTGGCTAAAGCATTGCTTGAAGAGGTTAAGTTTTTCTGCGCTTTCATTGATGTTACGTTAGTGTTTACTGTAATAGCCATGATTTATTCCTCTAAATGTACCTGACTTAATATTTAAGCCTGTTTGCTTATTGATTAAGTCAAGTCAGGCATTGTTTATTGGTTACAGTATATTTAACGGCCAGTAATTAAATTGCTTTAGTTTTTTTTGCAAAAAATAAATAAAAAATAAATAAAAAATAAATAACCAATCGTATCAACAAGTAAAGTGAATTAATATTTTTATTTCAATAAAGCAAAATTCATATGCAAACTAACTATCCCTCACTCTATATCCAGTAAGTAACGTGAGGGCATTCGCTATTTATAGTTTAACCAAGTAACGATAATGCAACTTGAGGCAACTGATTAGCCTGAGCTAACATCGCAGAACCCGTTTGTTGTAACACTTGGTTTTTAGTCATTGTCGCCGTTTCTTTGGCAAAATCGACATCAACAATACGAGATTTTGCATCTGCTATGTTTGCTTGGGTGTTAGCACTATTAGAAATGTTATAACT
>NZ_JACJEU010000073.1:0-999 GCF_014164215.1 Shewanella sp. SG44-2 | reverse complement strand
CAACGCTTTTCGCAAGTTATTACGTCCTTCATCGCCTCTGACTGCCAAGGCATCCACCGTATACGCTTGGTCACTTAACCATACAACCCAAATGAGTTTCACACCCTTGAATTAACAAGAGAAGAACTCTGGGTCATATCATGACCAGCTGGTTTTTACTTGTCTCACCTCCAGGGTAGGAAGTGTACTCGCCTTAGTTTTTTAGAATATTCAAGACACTTAAACAGTGTTTTGAGAACTCAAGTGTTAATGCTTTCGCATTAACGTTTTTCGCACTAACGTAATCACACAAACGACAACGAATCATTTATGCGCCTTTAGTTAGTACTATCAGCTTTCCAAATTGTTAAAGAGCGGGCTTAAAAAAGCCAAAGATAAAATTTCGTTTATCTTTGGCATCTCTTACCAATTGCATGTAATGGTGGAGCTATGCGGGATCGAACCGCAGACCTCCTGCGTGCAAGGCAGGCGCTCTCCCAGCTGAGCTATAACCCCTTTACATACAGCGAGAATAAATATCAAGTAACCAATCATAAGATTGGCGAAGCCAAATCAAATTTTAACAAGTTAATTCAATGCGACGTTTCCTCTCTTATTAAAAGAGTCTAAACGAGTATTTAATTAACGCAGATAAAATGAAGATTTGGTGGGTCAGAGTGGACTTGAACCACCGACCTCACCCTTATCAGGGGTGCGCTCTAACCAGCTGAGCTACAGACCCATTCTTTTTGGTCTTTTAATCCTTACTCGGCGTTACTTTCTTTGTTTCTCAGTCATGTGCTAAAAGCACACTCCCTGCGAGACTCATCAAGTGCCTTGATTAAGAATCAAAATCCTCAAAAATACCTTTCGATATCTTTCTCTTTCTTTCTATCAAGTAATCTGTGTGAACACTCACATGCATCTCTGCACTTTAGGTATTGAGTTAGTCGTATAGGTAAGGAGGTGATCCAGCCCCAGGTTCCCCTAGGGCTACCTTGTTACGACTTCACCCCAGTC
>NZ_JACJEU010000072.1:0-1131 GCF_014164215.1 Shewanella sp. SG44-2 | reverse complement strand
TTACGCGATAATTTTAGCTACAACACCTGCACCAACTGTACGGCCACCTTCACGGATAGCGAAACGTAAACCGTCGTCCATCGCGATTGGGTAAATCAGAGTAACGACCATCTTGATGTTATCACCAGGCATAACCATTTCTACGCCTTCTGGTAACTCAATTGTGCCTGTTACGTCTGTTGTACGGAAGAAGAATTGTGGACGGTAGCCTTTGAAGAATGGAGTATGACGTCCGCCTTCTTCTTTTGACAACACGTAAACTTCTGATTCGAAAGTTGTGTGTGGGTTAATTGAACCAGGCTTAGCTAGTACTTGACCACGTTCTACGTCATCACGCTTAGTACCACGTAATAACACACCACAGTTTTCGCCAGCACGACCTTCGTCAAGTAGCTTGCGGAACATTTCTACACCAGTACAAGTCGTTTTAGTTGTTGGACGAACACCAACAATTTCAACTTCGTCTGATACGCGAACGATACCTCGTTCAACACGACCTGTTACCACTGTACCACGACCTGAAATCGAGAATACGTCTTCGATTGGTAGTAGGAATGGCTTATCGATGTCACGAGCTGGTTCTGGAATATAAGTATCTAGGGCTTCTGCAAGCTCAAGAATTTTAGCTTCCCACTCTGGCTGGCCTTCTAGTGCCTTAAGAGCTGAACCTTGAATTACTGGTAAATCATCACCTGGGAAGTCGTATTCTGAAAGAAGCTCACGCACTTCCATTTCTACTAATTCTAGTAATTCTTCGTCATCTACCATGTCACACTTGTTCATGAATACGATGATGAAAGGTACGCCTACTTGACGAGAAAGCAGGATGTGCTCACGAGTCTGTGGCATTGGGCCATCTGTAGCAGCAACTACTAAGATTGCGCCGTCCATCTGTGCAGCACCGGTAATCATGTTTTTAACATAATCCGCGTGACCTGGACAATCTACGTGTGCGTAGTGACGGATTGGTGTGTCATATTCGATGTGAGAAGTATTAATGGTAATACCGCGCTCACGCTCTTCTGGAGCGTTATCGATTTGAGCGAAGTTTTTAACTTCACCACCATAAGTTTTAGACAAAACGGCAGAGATTGCTGCTGTTAAAGTTGTTTTACCATGGTCAACGTGACC
>NZ_JACJEU010000071.1:0-1150 GCF_014164215.1 Shewanella sp. SG44-2 | reverse complement strand
CTATCGTTTGATGTTGTCTTGCATTAAGAGAGCGGTAGCCTTTTTTAGGATGTCTTTCTCCCATTCAATCTTCTTAATTTGCGCTTCAAGCTCTTGAATTCGTTTTTGCTCAGGAGTGATGGCATTAGCTGATGGAGTAATACCTTCAAATTCTTGTATTAGCTGGGTTACCCAACGTCTAATCGCTGTCGGGCCATCACAAGCTTCTCGGATGGTGTAGCCTTGTTTAATTACAAGGTTAGCGGTATCTATTTTAATTTCTGTTGAGCAAGTTGGTTGAGTCTTCATTACTGTTACATCGTTTAATCTTCAGGCAAGTTTACCTCATATCGATGTACAGTTTCATTAAGCTACAATACAGTAAACTAACAGCCATCTGATTAAGCTGGCCAGCTATCGCTCTCGCATCTGCTGAGCAACTACTATCATAGTGGATTGCAATTGATAGCAGGCATAACTTCTCACGTTCAGGCTTTACTAATCCACGATGTTTTAGATGATAATGGTAGCTACTACGTGGTATGCCAAACAAATGACAAAGCTGTTTGACGATATTCTACTCTCTCGATAACGATTTAATTAACGCTATCGTTTGATGCTGTCTTACATTAAGAGAGAGATAGCCTTTTTGATATCATCTATACAACAATGTGATGCAATCAACAGCCATCCTCTCAAATTACAGACGTAAAAAGCTCGCTAATAATAGCGGGCTGTTTCACGACTCTTGCAAGTCAATTAGGCGCCTGAAAATGACCTATTTCGCATGGGCATATCGTCCACACAAGCATTATGCTCATATTAACCAAACCGTAATTAAGAAATGACAGACGTGAAATAGCCCGCTACATAATAGTGGGCTGTTTCACGACTCTTTCAAGTCAATTAGGTGCCTGGAAATGACCTATTTCGCATGGAATATCGTCCACACAAGCATTATGCTCATATTAACCAAGCCGTAATGTCAACAAATGACAGACATAAAAAAGCCCGCTACATAATAGCGGGCTGTTTCACGACTCTTGCAAGTCAATTAGGCGCCTGGAAATGACCTACTCTCGCATGGGGAGACCCCACACTACCATCGGCGATACTGTGTTTCACTTCTGAGTTCGGAATGGGATCAGGTGGTGCCACAGCTCTATGGTTT
>NZ_JACJEU010000070.1:0-1256 GCF_014164215.1 Shewanella sp. SG44-2 | reverse complement strand
TATTGTGGCTTAATGAATCTGTACACCGATTGAGGTAAACTTCCCTTAAGATAAAACGGTGTAAAAAAGTAATGAAAACTCAACCAACTTACTCAACAGAATTTAAAATAGATGCTGCAAACCTCGTTATTAAACAAGGTTACACAACGAGTGAAGCTTCCAAGGCTACGGGGGCAGGTCCAACAGCGATTAGACGTTGGGTGACTCAACTTAGACAAGAATTTGAAGGTATTACCCCATCATCTCATGCCATCACTCCTGAGCAAAAACGAATTCAAGAGCTTGAAGCGCAAATTAAGAAGATTGAATGGGAGAAAGACATCCTAAAAAAGGCTACCGCTCTCTTAATGCAAGACAACATCAAACGATAGCGTTAATTGAATCGTTATCGAGAGAGCAGAACATCGTCAAACAGCTTTGTCATTTATTTGAAATACCGCGAAGCAGCTACCATTATCATCTCAAACATCGTGGATTAGTGAAGCCTGAACGAGAAAAATTGCGCCAGCAAGCGATTGCAATCCACCGTGATAGTCGTGGCTCTGCAGGGGCAAGAACGATAGCAGGCCAGCTTAATCAACTGGGTGAAAATGTTGGCCGTTATAAGGCCGCGAGTTTAATGAGAGATGCAGGGCTAATCAGTAACCAACCCAGAAAGCATCGTTACAAGATAGCAAATGATGAATCTAAAATAGCCCCTAATTTGTTAAAGCGGCAGTTTAACGTTGAAGCAATAAATCAGGTTTGGTGTGGTGACGTGACCTATGTTTGGTCTGGAACCAAATGGCTCTATTTAGCGGTGGTAATGGATTTATACGCGAGAAAGATTGTGGGTTGGGCGTGCTCTGACAGTCCGAATACTGATTTGACCTGTGCAGCATTAAGAATGGCATTTGAAAGTCGTGGGCGTCCAAGAAACGTAGTGTTTCACTCTGATCAGGGTTGTCACTACAGTAGCCTTCAGTATCGACAAATGCTTTGGAAATATCAGATAACTCAAAGCATGAGCCGACGAGGAAACTGCTGGGATAATGCGGTAATGGAACGTTTTTTTAGAAGCTTTAAAACAGAATGGATGCCTAAGTATGGCTACAACAGTTTTGATGAAGCAAAGCATGATGTGCTGAATTATATATTGAAGCACTACAATATAAAACGGGGTCATAGTTATAACAATTATATGGCGCCAACAGCAGCCGAAATGGCAGCGTAAAGACGCAACTCCTGTTGGTGTACAGATTTAGTTGACCACATCA
>NZ_JACJEU010000006.1:0-234394 GCF_014164215.1 Shewanella sp. SG44-2 | reverse complement strand
CATCGTGCGCAAGCAATTTGCTAAAGGAGCGGTAGTTCAGTTGGTTAGAATACCGGCCTGTCACGCCGGGGGTCGCGGGTTCGAGTCCCGTCCGCTCCGCCAACTTAAGATGAAGGCCTCTGCAGCAATGCAGAGGCCTTTTTAGTATCAGAAAATACGAAAAGATTAAAGATAGAGTGGTATTTCTTGCCCACCTATGGTCCTCAAGACATTTGAGCATACATGCTCTTCGTCGCTTAGCTGATTAGGCTGTCAATAAACTGCAGGTGGCCTGTCACGCATGGGTACGCGGGTTCACTCTTATGATATCAGCGTCCGCTCCGCCAACTTAAGATGAAGGCCTTTGCTGTAATGCAAAGGCCTTTTTCGTATCAGAAAATACGAAAAGATTAAAGGTCGAGTGGTCTTTCTTGACTAACCATGGTCTTCACGACATTTGGGCATACATGCTCTTCGTCGCTTGGTTGATTAGACTGTCAATAAACTGCAGGCGGCCTGTCACGCCGGCGAACGCGGGCTCACTCTGATGATAATCAGCACCAGCTCCGCGAATGACATCGAAGCCTAGTCTCACGACGAGGATTTTTGTAACTGAAATTTATGATATTTCCCTATATAGACAGCAGTGCGCAGTGCGTAAACAGAACTATGTTGCTGATATGGGGGAGTAGTCATCTTAGTTCTGGACTCTCAATAAATCAAATGTGCTTGGTCATGCCAAATACAGAGGATCACATTTGAATATCTGTTTTTGAAATATTCATTTGATAGCAGCTTTGCCCCTTATAGATGTTTACTTATTTCTGTTTTATTAGTGTTTAATCGCTTCAATTTAGTTACCTCAAGCGTTATACAGCTTTTATGCAGTTGTTTCCAAATGCCTATCTATCGTTTTATTGAGCATGCCTACATGATTTGTATGCCTTATCTATTGCTGATAACTCGTACACAGATCATTAGCTAAACGATCTAATTTAGTTATTTTGAGATGTTACTGTTGAGTTGTTGTAATTCATTCAGCTACTTATTAGTTAATTTTCTATAAATACGATCTATTTTCTTGCCATTAACATATTGGTCCCCTAACTTAAGTGCCAATAGCATGGGATAAGGAATAACAATGAAGTTAGAAATGATTTGTACTGGTGAAGAGGTACTATCTGGTCAGATAGTGGATACCAATGCTGCTTGGGTTGCTAATACCTTGATGGAATTAGGCATTGAGATGCAACATCGAGTGACAGTTGGCGATCGGATGGATGACCTCGTTGCCGCATTCCAAGAGCGCAGTAAGCATGCTGATGTCATTATTGTTAATGGTGGTTTGGGGCCTACTAGTGATGATATGTCTGCATTAGCCATGGCGAAAGCTAAAGGCGAAGAACTTGTCGAAAATGTACAATGGCGTGAACATTTAGAAGATTGGTTTACCCGTAATAATCGTGTAATGGCTAAGAGTAATTTGAAGCAAGCTTGGTTACCAGCTTCTGCTGTGATGATTGATAATCCTGTCGGAACAGCATGCGGCTTTAGAGTGAAGTTGAATAATGCGTGGTTATTCTTTACACCAGGTGTGCCTTTTGAATTAAAGCACATGATCACCGAGCAGTTTATTCCATTTATTACTGAAGAGTTTGGTGTTCAAGAAAAGTCAGCTTTAGAAAAGTTACTTACTATTGGTCATGGAGAGTCATCTTTAGCGGATACTCTATCAGAGATTACTTTACCAGCTGGAATTGAGTTAGGTTATCGTTCCTCAATGCCACACATTGAAATTAAGATATTTGCTCGTGGTGATAAAGCTATTCGTCAGTTACCTGATGTAACAAAGCAGGTTAAAGCTTTATTAGGTTGTGCGGTTGTTGCTGAAAATCGCCCAACATTAGCAGCAGAGATCCATCATCGATTATACCAGTCTGGTTTTAGCCTTAGTGTGGCAGAGTCTTGTACTGGGGGCATGATCACTAGTCAATTGATCGATTTTGCAGGTAGTTCTTCGTACTTGCATCATGGTTTAGTGACTTACAGTAATGAGTCTAAAGTGAAAGTGCTGGGCGTTAATCCGCAGATCTTAGATGATCATGGTGCAGTATCTATTCCTACTGTTGAAGCAATGGCGCAAGGTGTTCGAGGAATTTTAGACAGTGATTTTGCATTAGCCACTAGCGGTATTGCAGGCCCTGATGGAGGATCTGATGACAAACCTGTTGGAACAGTTGCAATAGCATTAGCAACTAAACACGGTGTATACAGCCAAATGGTGAAGTTACCTAAACGATCACGCCAGCTTGTAAGAAGTATGAGTACGGCAATTGCTTACGATATGCTTCGTCGTGCATTACTTGAAGAAGCCGTTATTGTTGATTATCCGTCAATACCTCGGTTCGCCAAGTAAGTTTATTCTAGCTTGCTTATCACTGTTATAAGCAAGCTAGATTTAATGACTAGGCTGTAAGGTCTTCAGGCAATTGATTGTTTTTCGCTTTTTGATAAAAGTAAGCAACCGTTAGTAAAATCACTCCAATCAAAATAAATGCGACGATTTTTTGAATTAATTCAAATGACGCCATATCTACAAAAATCACTTTGATACACGCTAAAGTAAATAGTAATGCCGCTAACCTGACGAGGCTTGCTTGTTGAGGTCTCAAACTGATAAACATCACCGCACTTGCATGTACTACTAATAACACTGCACTCATTGGCGCAGCCATGCTGGTGTCTAATTGGTAACTCCAGAGTAAATAGCTTATTACTAATAAAGCATGCCATGCCCATTTTAGAGCGTTGTGAGAGACTATTTTTCTGTGTGCTCTAATGCCTAACTTAGCGGTTAGTAAATATCGAGCTAATAAAACAAGCACTCCAAACTCTGCTAAATTAATCAGTAAGCTATTAATGTTTAACGTCAGCTGTGTTTCACTGTGAAGCACAATAGGTAAAATGGCACAGATAAAGATTGCCGTGTAAGCCAAGCTATAACTAGGTGCTAAGGCCTGCTTTAAATGTCGACCTATACGAGTGCTTCTTTCGGTAATCACGCTGAAATATCCGCAAATAATTAAAGCAGTAATTGCCCATGATGGGTGGATTAGGTTCGTAACTATTTGAATCAATACTGCGATTACTAAGGCAATATAATATGGACCAATATGCCATTGAAGCGTAGTCATTTGCTGCCACTTCTCAGGTAACTGAGTATAACGCCAGCTAATGAGCCCAATAAATGATAAACCCATCACCAATGCGGTTAGTCCTTGCCATAGTTCTGCGAGACACATTGCTCCTGTAACCATGGTTGCTAATATCGTGAGTATTTGCGACTCATAGCGAAGACTCTTGTGATTAACAAGGTATGCTAATCCTAAGCTCATGAGGCTGCTTACCCATAATGCGATAGCAATATAGTCTGGATAACTACGAACGATTTTAGGTAATAGCAGCAATGGTAAGGCTAAATAACATGCCAACTGAACATAGTAAGCAAAACGGATTAACTTAGCGTCGGCGTAATATTTTTTGTACCAATAATACGCGAGTAACAGTCCGGTAAAGAGCTCGATACGGGCTAACTTAGCGTTCATAGCTTGGTCTGCAAAACTCAAGCTATTGGCGTCTACCATGCCAATAATCACTAATCCTAGTAGAGGCAGTTGCACTATCCAGGCTAATACTTCGCTAAAGCGTAGGGTGTGTTTAGCACTCATGTACAGTAGTAATAAGCTGATTAATGGCAATGTATTAAGCCAATATTGCTCAGTAATAAAGAAGCTAATGAGTAATAAGGTAACCGTATAAAGCACTCCAAGTAACTCGCGGATAAACCGTACAGCTAGGTGCTCAAATGTCATTAAATCAGCTTGATGGCGGCTAAGAAGCTTTTGTGCTGCAAAAGTCATTGCACAGGTAAGTGCCATCGATAAGCTCAATAATTCTTGATACCCTAATAAGCCATTATTGTCATAGTGTGGCAGGGTTAGTACATCAAATACGTTAGCAAAACTGCTGATTATGCCCAGTATCAGCAAGACATAAGCTTCTGCTCTAATAGGGTTAAATTGTTGTTTACAGCCAATCCACAGTAACAATAATCCCTCTAATAACAACACTAATCCCATCAGTTCGACGCTGAGTAAAAGCAGTGCGGCAAAACCAGCAAAGCTTCCGGCAAAAGCCAAGGCAAGTGCACTAATATCTTTATCGCGTTTAATTACCCAATATAACAACCCACACAGCAATGCATTAAGTGCAAATAGCTCACCAGCAAAAATACTCCATTCCGTTAGGGTGTAGAGAGTAAAAACCATGAGTGCGATTGGAACCGCTAGCAGTCTTGGTGTTAACGCAGACTTGATGACAAATAATAAGCTGGCAATACCGTAGAGGTAGAAGAGCCCATTGATCATCAATAATGCTAAGCCGGTTTGCCAATCAATGACAGACAGCGGCAATTGAATAAATAAGCTGAGTATTTGTATGCAAGCGATATGGAGTAATGCAGTTATTTCGATGAGTATCGGCCAAACTAATTTGTGGCTTTGTACCATCGAGCAGATACCGATAAGCATTAAATACGGCAGGTACAATAATGGTGTTTGACCACCATCAAGTAACATCAATGGCGCAAGTGAACCACCAAGTAAGGCGACAATGGCCACCACTTTGGTGTCGAGTTTAAATGATAAACCATAACCAAAAACGGTGTTGAGTAACAGTAAACCAAAGCAGGCTGTATCGGGAATAAGCTGAAAATACGGCCCTAAGAAATACAAACACAAGTAGTTAAGAATAAGCCCAAGACCAACAAGCCCTGAACCAAAATCTTGCATGCCCGGTCGTTTTTGTCGAATGAATACACCACCGACAATAATGCTATTTGCTACGCCTAAACCTAATAACGCTTTACCCAGCTCTGAAAACCAGTTGTTAATAGAAAACTGCAATAAGTAACCAAACCCAAGTGTCAGGGTAATGATGCCGGCAACGGTCATCAAAAATACAGCACCTAAACCCTTAGTTTGGTAATGTTGATAAAAGCTTTTTGCTTGTTCGGTTAACCCAGACAATGGTGCCAGCGCAGATGTGCTGAATTCGCCAATAGCTTCAGCTAATTGAGAGACCATGGCACTTAGCGCACTTTGTCTGGCTGGTGACTTTGTGACTATCGAGGTTTGTTGCGCTGTTATGGATGGCGCTGACGCTGAATGATTTGTGTCTAACGGTTGGCGTTCCCAAGCGGAAGAAGAGTATTGAGGTTTATCGGCAACGATATTGCCGCTCGAATCGTTTGCTCGACTCTCATACACAGGAACATGTAAGTTTTCGTCAGCCAAGCTAATGTGTTGTTCATTGTTGTTTTGCGCTTGTACTTGCAGGGCCAAAGCATCAAGTTGCTGGCTGAATTTAGCTAACTGCTGATTTACATCGGCCTGTTGTGCACCTTGCTGTGAGACTAACTCAGCCAGCTGTGCTTTTAATGTGGCTACGTCATCCATTAACGGCATCATTTATCCCATGATTATTATGCACTCCAATATTGCCAAGTTATTGTACGTGGTTCTGATTGATTAGGAAATGCTCAGTTTTCTGATACTTGAGATATTTAAGTGTTGATAGATGTATGGATTTCGATATGTTTGAAACAACAAAAAAGCACCTCGGAAGGTGCTTTCTGTTACTACGAAAATAACTTTAAAACTTAACCACTAGTTTGCCCTGTTGTACGGCAATTTCTTTGGTCATTTTAGCCATTAATGCTTGATTACTGTCGCGAGTGTCTAAAGTGTACACTGGCTGGTTTTCAAGATAATTACGTAAAAATCCCATTAGTTGTGGTGTTGCCTGGCTGATGTAGCGTTCAATATCAGCGGGTTCAGACTCAACTTTCACTAAGGTTAACTGTCGAAGATAGACACTCTTGGTATTACTGTTATACCAAGGCACTGCCTCAAAAGTCGTTTTCAGTTTTGCATGGATCGGTAAAAGTGGGTTGTTAACTGTAATCATTGTTGCTGCTGTCACTGCCATGGTATTTGGCTTAGCGCCCAACACGACCTGCATATCATTTAGCTTAAGTGATACACCAATTAACTTGTTGCCCTGTTTTACCTCAAAATGCATGTCTTTATTAAGGTACTGTTCAATTTCAGACTCGGTGATGCTGTACTGACTGGCACAGCCAGTCAGTAACAATAACAATCCCAGTCCAAGGGTTTTAACCAAGGTTATCATCCAGTGTTTCTCATTCCTGCTGCAACGCCGGCAATGGTCAGCATAAGTGCTAGCTGAACATCAGCAGACGGTTCAACTTCTCTACGTGTACGGGCTAATAGCTCGGTTTGTAAGAAGTTAAGTGGATCTATGTAAGGGTTGCGCAGTTTAACAGACTCACGGCTCCAAGGCGTATGTGACATTAACTCTGTCGCTTGGGTTAATGATAATACTGCTTCAATACCCAATTGCAGACGTTGACGTAACTTCTCACCTAAATGATGTAACTCTGGCTTCACTAAACATAGCTCGTAGTACTTGGCTAAGTTAGGTTCTGCTTTGGTGTAGACCATTTCGAGCATTGAAATACGGGTTTCAAAGAAAGGCCATTGCTCTTCCATTTCACGCAATAATTCCAACTCGCCGCGATCTGCCGCATCTTGTAGTGCTTCACCCGCACCAAGCCAAGCAGGTAACATTAAGCGGTTTTGTGACCAAGCAAAAATCCACGGAATAGCGCGTAAGCTTTCAATACCACCATCAACTTTACGTTTAGCAGGGCGACTGCCTAATGGCAATTTACCAAGCTCAACTTCAGGAGTAGCGGATCTAAAATACTCAACAAAGTCAGGTTCTTCACGTACGATTCCGCGATAATGCAGTACTGACTCTTCAGCAATACGCTGCATGCAATCACGCCATGATTTTTTAGGCTCCGGTGGTGGTAACAATGTCGCTTCTAATACCGCTGAGGTATATAGCGCTAAACTTTGTACCGCTAATTTTGGTAAGCCAAACTTAAAGCGGATCATTTCGCCTTGTTCTGTCACACGGATGCGACCATCTACCGAACCTGGTGGTTGCGATAAAATAGCTTTATGAGCAGGTCCGCCCCCACGACCGATAGAACCGCCACGACCATGGAACAACATTAATTTAACGTCAGCTTTTTTACACACAGCAACTAACTGTTCTTGTGCACGGTACTGCGCCCAGGCAGCTGCCATTACGCCGGCATCTTTAGCTGAGTCAGAATAACCAATCATCACTTCTTGCATGCCTTTGGTGTAACCACGATACCAATCAATATTCAGTAGCGAAGTCATACAGTCAGCTGCACCCTCTAAGTCAGCGAGGGTTTCGAATAATGGCACTACGCGCATTGGATTAGTGCAACCGGCTTCTTTTAGCAGTAATAATACGGTTAATACGTCAGATGGCTTGCTGGCCATTGATATCACATAAGAGCCCAGTGCATTAACAGGCTGCTGGGCGACTAAGTTGCAGGTTCTGACAACTTCAGCGACATCATCCGTCGGTTTCCAATTTGTTGGGATCAGTGGACGTTTGCTGGTTAACTCGCGCAGTAAAAACGCTTGTTTTTCATTTTCGTCCCAATGGTTGTAATCACCCATGCCCAAATAACGAGTCAGTTCAGCAATCACGTCACTATGGCGGGTAGCATCTTGACGAATATCTAGGCGTAACATGTGAATACCAAAACACGCTAAACGACGTAATATGTCGAGTAACAGGCCATTAGCAATCAGCTTCATACCGCAATCGGTCAAACTCTTATAAAGTAGTTCAAGCGGTTCAAGCAAATCTGATTTATGCCAAATTAGCTCGCTGGTATCAACATCAGGTTTTTTACCTTCAAGACGTGCGTTAAGGTAATCGATGGTGTCACGTAATTGGCAGCGTAATTTGCGTAACACATCGCGGTACGGTTCTTTACTGTTATCTGTTAACGCTGATAATTCAGCATTCGCTTGTTCCATCGACAATTCGCCAAGCAAGCTCACAATATCTTTTAAGTACAATCTTGCTGCGGCATGACGATTGCGATCGAGTACTTCTTGGGTGACGAGAGACGTTACAAACGGATTTCCGTCGCGGTCTCCGCCCATCCAGCTTGAAAATCTCACCGGAGAGACATCAATAGGTAATTGCTGACCGGTCTTTTGCTCAACTTGATCATTCAGTTGACGCAGAAAGTCAGGAATAGCTTGCCACAATGATGTTTCGATAGTGCTTAAACCCCAACGCGCTTCATCTACAGGAGTTGGGCGTTCGTTACGAATTTCGTTGGTGTGCCAAATTTGGGCAATAAGCTGACGCAGACGCAGAGTGCTTTGTTGGCGTTCGCGATCAGTCAGTTGGCTGTTTTCTTGTTCCGTTAAGCAATCAACCACTGCCGCATATTTTTGAATTAGCGTGCGGCGTGAAATCTCGGTTGGATGTGCGGTTAATACTAAATCGATGTCTAAGTTTTTTAAGCTCTTAATCACATCTTTTTTGTCTAAATCAGTATCAAGCATGCGTCCAAGTAGTTGCTCTACTGGATCGGGTACACACACGAGTTCGTCGCAATTACGGCTAATGGTGTGAAATTGTTCTGCGATATTGGCTAAGTTTAAAAATTGGTTGAAGGCTTTGGCGAAAGGTACCAGTTCTTCATCTGGTAAAGCGGTTAATAATGCCAACATTTGCTCGCGAGAGGCTTCGTCACCCTGGCGAGATTTTTTTGCTAAAATTCGAATTTGTTCTACTTTTTCTAAAAATGCATCACCTAAATGGTTTTGCATTGTTTCGCCTAATATCTGGCCTAAATGCCCCACATTTGATCGAAGTGACGCATACATATCTGCCGTTTGCTCTGTCATACTTACTCCCGAAAAAAAGAACGATTCTGCCAATAACTCTTACATCACAATACCCAGCGTATCAAAATCGGTCAATACGCAGGCACTGTATTTTGTAATTTTATTTCGTAAAAAAGTTACATTTTGCGTAAAAATGTCACTGATTATTAATGTTTACTTAATGCAGGCATGAAAAATCATTTTTTTGATCAATTCTACCGTTGGCGTTAAGTATTCTAGGCCAATAAATTCATCTGGCTGGTGGGCTTGGTTAATGCTACCTGGGCCTAGTACTAAGGTTTGGCAACCTAGTTTGTTGATATAAGGTGCTTCAGTCGAATAGTTGACCACTTCTGCTTCGTTGCCAGACAATTCCGCAACGAGTTTGGTCCATGGATTATCTGCTTTTCCTGCAAACGATTCAGCGCCTGGGTACAAAGTACTAACACTTATACTGCCAGGATACTCTTTACTGATGTCAGATAAGTAGTTCAATACCATTAATTCCAGATCCGCTAACTCCATTCCGGGTAAAGGACGAATATCTAAATGCAAATCGCAGCAACCACAAATACGGTTTGCGGCATCACCGCCATGAATATGGCCAAAGTTCATGGTTGGGTAGGGTACAGTAAACGCATCTTCGCGATAGTTCTCGCTTAAGTGCTGCTTTAGCTTCATTAATTGGCTAATGACTTTATGCATCACTTCAATAGCATTTAAGCCGCGAGCAGGATCAGACGAATGGCCACTGCGGCCAATTACGCGGATCCCTTGGGCTAAATGTCCCTTATGCATATAGACAGGCTTTAAGCTGGTGGGTTCACCAATAACCGCGTAATCAGGCGCAACAACTTTTGAATCGGCAAATGCTTTAGCGCCGCTCATGGTGGTTTCTTCATCTGCACTAGCAAAAATAGTCAGCGGACGTTTGAACTGATCCAACGGCATGTCTTTTAATGCTTCGAGTACCAACGCAAAAAAGCCTTTCATGTCGCAAGTGCCTAAGCCGTACCAACGATTGTCTTTTTCAACCATCTCAAATGGACTTTGGCTCCAACGGCCTTCATCAAAGGGCACTGTATCTGTATGGCCCGCAAGTAAAAGCCCACCACTGCCGCTGCCTATTCTGGCAATCAGGTTCTGTTTATTGCGCGAGTCTTCGACCGTGGGGGTTTCGCATTCAAAACCCAGTTCACTGAACCAATTCTGCAACAAGTTGATAACTGCATGATTACTCATATCGTGTTCTGCTTCGAGTGCACTGACTGATGGTGCTGCAATCAGCTGTGTAAAACAACTTTTTAGATCTGGTAGTGTGCTCATGGGTTATCCTAAAAAATAATATGTAAAATACTTATTCACATATATTGCATAATTAATATTGTGTGATAGTCTAGCAAACAGCATTAACCGACACCATAAATAGAACGATAGAAATGAAAATAAACATGTGCTTTCTAACTGCTAAAACCACTATATCAATAATCAACGCGAACTTCCTGCGACGATAGTTCAAAATTAGGCGGCCCCCGTCTAAATAGGCTATGCTGACACTTTCTCTCATTATTTAAAAAGAAAACAAACTTATGAAAAGCATCGCAATTATTGGCGCCAGTGGTTATACCGGTGCACAAATTACCTCGTTAATTAACGCAGACTGCAACTTCAGCGTTCAAGGGTTGTATGTATCGGAAAACAGTTTAGATAAAGGCCGTAAATTAGCCGACCTTTATCCTACATACAGCCACATGGCTTATACGCTTTCGCCGTTATCTGATGACGCTAAAAAGAAAATTGTTGCCGAAGCCGATGCCGTGGTTTTAGCGACTGAGCATTCAGTCAGCCTAGAGCTTGCTGCATGGTTTTACCAGCAAGGTTTAGCGGTATTCGATTTAAGTGGTGCATACCGTTTTGCCGATGTGGCGCAGTATCCTAAATGGTACGGTTTTGAACATACTCACCCTGATGTATTGGCTCAGGCGGTGTACGGTTTAGCAGAGTGGAACAGCGAACAAATTAAACAAACAAGAATGATTGCCGTACCAGGTTGTTATCCTACGGCATCACTTACTGCACTAAAACCGCTTAAACCATTCTTAACTGAAATGTACCCAGTAATTAATGCCGTTAGTGGTGTAACAGGTGCAGGCCGTAAAGCACAGTTACATACCAGTTTCTGCGAAGTTAGCCTTACACCATACGGTGTATTGGGCCACAGGCATCAGCCTGAGATAGCGACACATTTAGGTCAAGAAGTCATTTTCACGCCGCATTTAGGCAACTTTAAGCGTGGTATTTTGGCAACGATTACCGTGCAACTAAAACCAGGTACCACAGAAGCCGATGTCGCTAAAGCATATAGCGTGTACGACAACGCGCCAATTGTGACGGTAAAGCACAATCAATTCCCTAAAGTTGATGATGTGGTTAACACCCCCAATTGTCATTTAGGTTGGAAGTATGATGCCAACAGCGGTTATTTAGTGGTCGCCAGTGCGATAGACAATTTAATGAAAGGTGCTGCTAGCCAAGGGCTACAGTGCATTAAAATCCATTTCGGTGTGTAATTAACTCGCATTAGTGAAGGAATAAAAATAATGGCTACAAAATCAGTATTAGTCTTAAAAGTCGGTGGTGCGTTACTTCAATGCGAAATGGGCATGGCGCGTTTAATGGCAGCAGCAGCCGAAATGCTTGCAGCGGGTCAACAAGTCATATTAGTCCATGGTGGTGGTTGTTTGGTTGATGAGCAATTAACCGCTAACGGCAAAGAAACAGTTAAATTAGACGGGTTACGTGTTACGCCAGAAGATCAAATTCCTATTATTGTTGGCGCGCTAGCAGGTACCTCAAACAAAATTTTACAAGCAGCAGCTGCAAAAGCAGGCATTGTTAGTGTAGGCATGAGCTTAGGCGACGGCAATGTTGTTACTGCAAAAATCAAAGATGAACGTTTAGGACTCGTGGGCGAAGTTGAGCCAAAAGACGCCACCTACTTAAACTTTATTTTAAGCCAAGGTTGGATGCCAATTTGTAGCTCGATTGCCATTTCTAGCCAAGGCGAAATGTTAAACGTCAACGCAGATCAAGCCGCAACAGCCTTAGCCAAATTAGTTAACGGTACGTTAGTGTTATTGTCAGACGTATCGGGTGTATTAGATGGTAAAGGTCAATTAATTCATAGTTTAAACAAAAGCGAAATCGAACATCTTGTTGCCCAAGGGGTGATTGAAAAAGGGATGAAAGTCAAAGTAGAAGCCGCATTGGAAGTTGCTCAATGGATGGGTAAACCCGTGCAAGTTGCTTCATGGCGCGATGCCGAACAGTTAAAAACCTTAGTCAAAGGTGGGTCCGTCGGGACTCAAATACAACCTTAATGGAGTAGTAGTATATGCAGCACCTATTGTCGATAAAAGAGTTAACTCAATCTCAGCTTTTAGCCATCATTGATCTGGCTAAAAAAATTAAGAATAACCCCGCTGAGTACCGTCGTGCTTTAGATGGTAAAAGCGTTGTGATGTTGTTTGAAAAGCCTTCACTGCGCACCCGAGTCAGCTTTGACATTGGCATTAATAAATTAGGTGGTCACTGCTTATACTTAGACCAACAAAATGGCGCGTTAGGTCAGCGTGAAACAGTAGCTGATTTTGCGACAAACATTTCATGCTGGGCCGATGCTATTGTGGCAAGAACATACTCGCACACCACCATCGAGCAATTAGCTCAACATGGCAGCGTACCGGTCATTAATGCTTTATCTGACTTGTATCACCCATGCCAAGCTTTAGCTGACTTTTTAACATTAGCTGAGCAGTTTGATGATGTAAGCCAAGCAAAACTGGCTTATGTTGGTGATGGTAATAACGTCACTCATTCATTGATTTATGGTGCAGCGATTTTAGGCATGACCATGACAGTGATTTGTCCTGAAGGGGCATTCCCTGATGCGCTAATCGTGACTGAAGCACAAGCGTTAGCAAAGCAAAATGGCGGCAAGTTAACCCTAAGCGCTGACATTAATGCCATTGAAGGCCATGATGCTATTTACACCGACACTTGGATTTCTATGGGTGATGAAACACCGCTTGCTGATATTAAAGCCCGTTTTGCACCGTACCAAGTTAATAGCGAACTAATGGCTCAAGCTGGCGCAAAATTCTTTATGCATTGCTTACCAGCACATCGTGGTGTGGAAGTGACAGATGAAGTGATGGATGGCGAAGGTTCATTGATTTTACATCAAGCAGAAAACCGCATGCATGCACAAAATGCAGTATTAGTGACCTTATTAAGTTAGTCACCTTATTTAAGTTATTCAAAAATTAAGACAATAATGCCGTTGGCGTTATTAACATTGACCATATACGTAATCGATTCTAGGAAATAAACATGTCTAATGCAGTGAAAAAAACCGGCGTTAAAAAAGTGGTATTGGCATATTCAGGTGGTTTAGACACCTCGGCTATTATCCCGTGGCTAAAAGAAACTTATGACGACTGCGAAATCATCGCATTTTGTGCTGACGTAGGCCAAGGCGAAGAAGAGCTCGTTGGCTTAACAGAAAAAGCCTTAGCATCAGGTGCTTCTGAGTGCCATATCGTCGATCTAAAAGAAGAGTTTGTTGCTGACTACATCTACCCAACTATCGCAACGGGTGCTATTTACGAAGGTACATACTTGCTAGGTACGTCAATGGCGCGTCCTATTATTGCTAAAGCTCAAGTAGAAGTAGCCCGTAAAGTCGGCGCTGACGCGGTATGCCATGGTTGTACTGGTAAAGGTAACGACCAAGTTCGTTTTGAAGGTTGTTTTGCTGCATTAGCACCAGACCTAAAAGTAATTGCACCTTGGCGTGAGTGGGAAATGCGTAGCCGTGAAGATTTATTGGCTTACCTTGCCGAGCGTGATATCAAAACTAGCGCATCAGCAACCAAAATTTACAGCCGTGATGCAAACGCATGGCACATTTCGCACGAAGGTGGCGAGTTAGAAGATCCATGGAACGAGCCATCAAAAGGCGTGTGGACATTAACAGTAGCACCAGAAGATGCACCAAATGAGCCTGAATATGTATCGTTAGCGGTTAAGCATGGTCGTGTGACTCATGTAAATGACGAAGCATTATCGCCATATGCCGCACTTATGAAGCTAAATGACATTGCTGGTAAACACGGTGTAGGTCGTATCGACATTACTGAAAACCGTTTAGTGGGCATGAAGTCTCGTGGTTGTTATGAAACACCAGGCGGTACTGTAATGTTTGCTGGTCTTCGTGCCATTGAAGAATTAGTGTTAGACAAAACTAGCCGTACTTGGCGCGAGCAAATTGCTGGCCAAATGTCGCACCTAGTGTACGACGGTCGTTGGTTTACCCCTTTATGTAAATCACTTATCGCAGCATCTGAATCATTAGCAGAATCGGTTAACGGTGATGTAGTGATTAAGCTGTATAAAGGCCAAGCGACAGCAGTTAAAAAGCGTTCGCCAAACAGCTTGTATTCAGAATCTTTCGCAACGTTTGGTGAAGATGACGTATACGATCAAAAACATGCTGAAGGCTTTATCCGTTTGTACTCTTTAGCGAGCCGTATTCGCGCGCTAAACACTAAATAGATTTTACGCCAACGATATAAAGGCGCTGCAAAGCGCCTTTCTTATAATGACTTTTGGCAAACCGAGAGTCATTACAAGAAAGAGAATATGACTTACAGCTATATTATTAAACACCCAGTTCTTAAAACAGTTTTCAAAACAGAGGATACCGACATGGCGTTATGGGGCGGAAGATTTCAGGGCGAAACCAGTGCACTTTTCAAGTTATTTAATGACTCACTGCCAGTGGATTACCGCTTATTTGAACAAGATGTAGTCGGTTCTATCGCATGGGCAGACGCCATTGCTAGCGTCGATATTATTACTGCCAAAGAATGTACTGATCTAAAAGCAGCATTAAACGAATTGCTGGTGGAAGTAGGTAACGATCCTCAAGCTATTATTAGCAACGGCGCAGAAGATATTCACAGCTTTGTTGAACAAAAGCTGATTGCCAAAGTGGGCGATTTAGGTAAAAAACTCCACACGGGCCGTTCACGTAATGACCAAGTCGCGACTGATTTAAAGTTGTGGTGTAAAAAAGAAGGCGCTGCATTACTTGCGCGTTTAGGTACATTACATGCAGAGTTGATTGCATTAGCCGAGCGTGAAGTTGACGCAGTGATGCCGGGGTACACCCATTTACAGCGTGCTCAGCCGGTTACATTTGGTCACTGGGCGTTAGCCTATGTAGAAATGTACGAGCGTGACATTAGCCGTCTGCAAGATGCTCTAAACCGTGCCGATTCATGTCCATTAGGTTCTGGCGCACTCGCTGGTACTGCTTATCCGATTGATCGCCACGCGTTAGCGGCGGCATTAAACTTTGCTCGCCCAACCTTAAACAGCTTAGACAGTGTGTCGGATCGCGACCATGTGGTTGAATTATGCAGCGCAGCGTCAATCAGCATGATGCATTTAAGCCGCATGGCCGAAGATTTAATCTTCTTCAACTCTGGCGAAGCTAACTTTATCTCACTAGCCGATGAAGTCACCTCTGGCTCATCTTTAATGCCACAAAAGAAAAACCCTGATGCTTTAGAGCTTATTCGTGGTAAAACCGGCCGTGTTTATGGCAGCTTAATGGGTATTTTAACCACCATGAAAGCCTTGCCATTAGCGTACAACAAAGACATGCAAGAAGACAAAGAAGGCTTGTTTGACGTAGTCGACAGCTGGGCTATTTGCTTAGACATGGCAGCATTAGTATTGTCGGGCTTAAAAGTGAATCGTCCACAAGCCTTGGTTGCAGCTCAACAAGGTTATGCTAACGCAACTGAACTTGCTGATTATCTTGTCGCTAAAGGCATGCCGTTCCGTGAAGCACATCATGTAGTGGGCGAGGTGGTGGTATTTGCCATTGGTGAGCAAAAGCCGATTGAAGACTTAAGCGTGGCTGAGTTACAAAAATTTGCCAATGTGATTAGCGATGATGTGTATCCAAACCTTACGATTGAAGCGTGTTTAGAGAAACGTGATGTATTAGGTGGTACCGCTATCAATCAAGTGCAAGCAGCCATCGCGGCTAAAAAAGCATAGCCTTAAGAGCATAACGATAAGTATCTATTTCGATAGCATCGAGATAGATATTAGTAACCAAGCCCTGTTGATATTTATCGGCGGGGCTTGTTTGTTTTCGCCACCAGAAACCAGAAACCATAACTAGAGCACACTATAGAGCAGTCATTTATTTAGCCATGCAGCGTATGCAAGGTTGCGGTCGTTTGTATCGCTCTTATGTATTCAATTTAAGATCAATGCACATCAGGCTGTCACCACTCTAGCTATCGATTTTACTCATCGATTTTACTCATCGATATTACCTATCAATATTACTCATAAGATCGCCACGCCAACATTCGGTTAAATTTTTTTACAAGTTTGAGTAATTACTTAAAACATCTGTGTCAAATACTATAACGTCCCATTTAAGTTGTTATTGCCTACCACTAAATACTGGAATGCTAGCCTGTTTAAATTGTTATTTGTTAATTCAAACACTCGGTCTATTTTGACAATAAATAGGTCAATTTTTTGTGGTTGCATTGTTTTGATTCTGCTCTATGTTGATGTTGGAGTTGTAATAAAAAATCCAATATGAATAACAAAATAATAAAGTTCTGTTAACAGTGCTGTTAGCGCTGCAGCAGATAAAATAAGAGGACAACCCAATGACAAAATCGATACTTTTACTGTTGGCAGGCTTATTAACTGGCGCCGCTCAAGCAGCCGTTGGTAGCTACCCAGTAGTGTTAGTGCATGGCTTTCAACCGGATAATTTACAGAGTAAACCGACTGGTACGCAGGTAGCTGACAATGGCTCAGAGTACTGGGCGCAATATTGGCGTGATCGTGCTGATGCACGCATTGATTGGCCATCGCAAGAGCGCATTGCCAATAAAATAACCAGTCAGTATGTATGGCCTAAATTGCAACAGATGTCGCGAGAGGGGACATGTGCCAGCGGTTGTGTATTTGTGACCCATTCTACTGGCGATTTAGTGATGCGTTATATTATTGATAACCAAGCGCTATGGTTGCAAAACGCAGGTTTAAAGCCGCTTAATATTGTCGCCACATTTGACTTTTCTGGCGCGGGTGGTGGGGTTGAATTGGCTGATTTGGCGGTTAATGTCGCTAGTGGTTCAGGTTTGATAGATGCAACATTAAAACTAGCTGTGTCGTTATGGTTAGGAGAACTGCCGTCGTCATCCAATATTGGGGTATTGAATGATTTACGCGTAAATACTGCACGCCAATTGGCAGCGTTTCCTGGAAGTCGAGTACCACGTTTACGTTTTGCTGGGGCAGGGTCTGACTTTCTCGGTGTGACAGGGGCATTTTTACCCGGCGAAGATGATGGTGTTGTTGCCAGTCATTCTAGTTGTGGTGCCGCGGCCGTCGGCAGTTACAACAGTTGTTCGCGCAGTGTAGCATTTGATGGCAAGCTCACCTCTACTAATGGCCCTAGCGGATTTATGCCTTATCACTACCCAATGTTGATGAGTGAAGGCTATAGCCATGGCGACACTATTTTAAATAGCGCTAAAGATGAAGTAACTTCTGCCAATAGTAGTGCCAATTATCTCAATGGCGATAACTTGCAATTCAACACCTATGATGAAAAACGTGGCTGGTGGATATTTAGTTCACGTTATAGAGTGGTTAATAATTCGAATAAAACCAGTATGTCAGCACTTGTGTATCAAGCGGCTAACTAAGCGTATATGAAATATAAAAAAATCATTATAACAATAGCCCTACTCGCTACGGCAGTAGGGTTTTGGGTTGACACTTCTGAGTCGGCACTTGAGCCACCTCAGAGTGCCGCTGTTATCGAGCAAGATGATACTGCGCCAACCAAGCCGAAAGTGGTAAAACCCATGCCAGCTAAAACGATGACCGTGGTTGAAAAGCTTCCACAACCGATCAGTAATAGTTTTCAGCTCATGGCAGAGGCTTATGCTAGCGAACTTGAGCTGCCATCTTACTCAATGCCTTTACCGGTTGATGATACGCACTTACTTAACCCCAATGCTTACATTCCTCAGTCGGTGCAACTCCAAGATGGAGCCAGTGCTAGCATTGTGTTGCCTAAGTATCGTTTCAGTTTTCCTGAACCAGTGGTCATTAATCTTGAAGTTAATGGCTTGCTCGTTACTGGGGCGAGTGCTGCATTACACAGCGAACTTACAAGTGGTTCGGAGCCGTTAATTAGCGAAACCATGCTAGGTGCCGATGGCAAATGGGCGATACAACTGAATGCTGAAGAGGATTGGAATGGTCCAATGGAGGTCAGTGTTACCTTTCGCGCTAAGGGCAAAAAGCAAACGTTAAAAACAGGCATAGAATATAGTCATCCTACGGCAACCATAACCGGAGTGGGGGATATCCGCGCTGAAGGTAGTGATATGTTGATACCGGTTAAATTGGATGTTGAGCAAGCGGGTTATTATCGTTTACGGGCCAATCTATATACAGCAGATAAGCAGCCGATTGCCTTGCTAACGGGTTCCGACAAGCTGACTGAAGGCTCTGTGGTACTGGATCTTAAAGCCTATAAAGGGGTGTTAGCGCAATATAAAGGCCCTTATGTTCTGAGTACATTTGTATTGGAGCGCCGCCCAGCAGTACCCGGTGAATTAACTCAGTACGGCCACAGTGAGGAACCTGCCTACGAGTTAGGCGATTTTGCTGTTGAGTCGCTATCTGATGAGCCATGGCAACCCGATGAGCAAGAAATGCAGCGACTTGAGTTTTTGCAAAAAATGGCAGCAGACTAGGGTTTAACCATTGTTGTTTACATTATTTAAAGCCCGCATTAGCTAATAACGCGGGCTTAATTTATGTATATATAACGTCAAAGTAGCCATGTTTACAGTATTAATTTGTGCAAATAAGTAATGCGGTATGACTATAAAATGGATAGCCCACTTAGTTATTTTTGTTTCAACAGTATCAATGTGTTTTTAGATTATTTTGCGTTAAACATTTTATATTTTGTAGTGATACTACTGAAGAGCATAAACCTCGAATATATGAGGTTTATAATGTAAGGATGGTGTTAAATTGCCGCGGAATATGCAACCAAGTTACACAGGCTGTGTTTGCTGTACTTGGTTTCTGCCACCGCGTTTGGCGCAATACATAGCCATGTCTGCTCGGCTAAAAAGGTCTTGTATTACCTTGTCTCCGGCTGTTAAAGAGCTTACGCCAATAGACACAGTAACGTTAATGTTGTTATTTGTTTGAGTGGTGTGAAATGAGTGTTTGGCAATATGTTCTCGAATACGCTCAGCAATGATCATTGCACCTTCACCGTCGGTCATCGGTAAGATGATGGTAAACTCCTCACCACCGATTCTGGACAATGAATCTGATTGTCGCAGTAAATCACTGCATATTTGGGCAAACTGTTTGAGTATGCTATCTCCGCCATCATGACCAAAATTGTCATTAATCACTTTAAAGTAATCGATGTCGATAACCAACAATGATAACTGTTGATTAAACCTTATGGCTCTGGCGCATTCTTGTTTTGCCAGTTGGTTATATGAGCGACGATTATGCATGCCGGTTAGTTGATCGGTGTTAACTAAACTTTCGATTTGTTGATGTGCTTGTTCTAGTGATGTTTGTGCCTGTTTTAGGTTGGTGATATCTGCGCCCATAATAATGGTGTAACCACTGTCTAAGTTAATCCTGGTCATTTTAAACCAACGCCCATCAGACAGGTCTGTTTCATACTGGTTCAGAGCCTTTTCTGAATGCAGTTTATGCAGATTTTCCAGCCATTGTTCAAAATCATCAGTATTGATAATAACGCCTTGCTTAGTTTCCCAAGCGTGGCGTAATAAATCGCCTGATTTTTTGCCAATAGCATCTTCTGCGGTAGTGCCAAAGATGCTGGCGAAGTGCTGATTACAGTAGATAACTTCTTTATCTTGGTTGAGTACACCGAAACAATTTGGAGTGAGTTTTAATGCATCCAAGAGGATGGGCTCTAAATTGACTGGTGGACTTTGTGGCATAGGATACTCAACAATGTGACGATACTTGGGCGTAATTATAAAGGAAAAACGTTACTTTTTGGTAACAAACTAACCGGTGCTATGACTCTGTTGCTAGAGGAATAAAGCTTGTCCACTGTTTTTATTGACGTTTTTTAAATCGAGTAGGGGAAAATAAAATTATTTATCCCTCAGTCTAAAGAATGATAACGAAGAGGCGCAGCAAGCATAAAAAAGCCCAGTCATTATCGCTAAGACTGGGCTGTTAATGCAGATTAATTACGCGTTAGTTAATGCGCTTTTTAGCTCGCTAGGTTTCATCGGAATTTTACGTAACCGTACACCCACAGCTTGATAGATTGCATTAGCAATCGCTGGAGCAACAGGGGTTACAGCCGGTTCACCTAAGCCAGATGGTGGCATTTTGCTTGGGATAAATTCGATGATAACTTCCGGTGTCTGACCTAAGCGCAGCGGAGTATAAGTATCAAAGTTTGAGTCTTTATACTGACCATTAAGCAGTTCAGTACCTTCATACAACGCCATAGATAATCCCCACAATGCAGCACCCTGGCATTGGGCCTCTGCGCCGTTAGGATCAACAATAATGCCGGCATCGATGGCGATAACCAATTTCTGCACATTGACAATACCGTTGCTTTTATCCACATGCACTTGTACTGCGCACGATACCCAGGTTGGCATATCACGTTCTTGGCCAAAGGTTGATGCAATGCCAAGCCCTGTATCTTTGGCTTGTGGTGTGCCCCAGCCAATCATCTCGGCAGCTTTTTTCAATACTGCGGCTTGGCGAGCAGCGCCACCTTCGGCAACGGGTGTGCTCCCAGCATTTCGGCCTTCGGCAATTAGCATGTCGAGGCGGAACTGTAATGGATCTTTACCCGCGTGATGCGCAGCTTCATCCATAAAGCTTTCAACAGCCCAACCTGTCCAGCCAGGTCCAACTGAACGTAACCAACCCGGTCTGAACGTTGCAATCGCAAGGTCATTCGATACAGCACGCACTTTTTGAGCGCCAACAGTGTACCAATGGTCTGCTCCGGCAATCGAAAACGGATCAAATGGTTCGCCATTAGTGCCTTTTGGCATAAACCCTGGTGCTAATACCTGAGTTGGCCAACCTGCTGTGGCGTGATGTTCCATTGCGGTAACCGCTTTTTTGTCATCAAACGCCATTTTTAACTGTTGAACAGATGCAGAGCGCGCGCTATCAAATAACATGTCTTGTGGACGCATCATCACCATTTTAACGGGTTTACCGCCTAATGCTTTAGAGGTCAACGCAGCTGGAATGGTGTAATCGCCGTTAAGTCTGCGTCCAAAGCCACCGCCTAACATGTAGCTACGAATCACAATGTTAGCTTCTTCTTCGCCTAATGCCGTGGCCAATACGGGAAGGGTAAGCGATTGCCACTGACAACCTGAATGCACTTCCCATATGCCGTCTTGGTTTTTAAATACCAGTGCATTAAGCGGTTCCATTTGCGCATGCAGTACCGTGCTGGTGATGTATTCTTCTGCAATGGTGCTTTTTGCACTCGCAAATACTGGACCAGTGTCAGTATTGCCTGTGTCTAAAATACTGCCTTTGGTTTGGTCGCCAAGTAATTGCTTACCATGAGCAATAATGTCTGCTTCAGACACGTTGGCCGTTTTACCTGCGTCCCAAGTTACTTTCACGAGCTTTGAGGCTTTTTGGGCCGCATTAAAGCTACTGGCGATAACCATTAACCAACCTGGCACACTGCCACTGGCATCATCTAGTACGATAGTTTGTTGATAACCCTTAACGGCTTTTGCAGCAGAGTCGTCAAACTTAACCACTTTGGAGCCATAACGTGTAGGAGGCAAAATAGGGTTAGCGTACACCATGCCATCAACTTTCGCGTCGATACCGAATATGGTTTTACCGTTAGTCTTGTTGGCAATATCAAGAGACGTCACCTGTTGGCCCACCAGCTTAAGATCGGCATTCGGCTTCAATGGCAGGGTTTTAAGTTCTTCTTCAGTAAACTGACGTGTTAAGCCTAGGGTGACTAACTCACCGTAAGACAGCTCGCCTTTACTTGAGATAATTTTACCGTTACTGGCTTTACAGTCTTTTGCTGCAATACCCCATTTTTTAGCCGCAGCTTCAATTAACGCTGTACGGCCTGCAGCACCCGCTTGACGGTAAACTGGCCAGCTTTGTGAAATAGACCAACTGCCGCCGGTAACCATGTAACCCCAACGTGGGTCACTGTCGACATGGATAATCTCGACATCATCCCATGACGCTTCTAGTTCATCAGCAAGAATACGCGCAATAGCAGTACCGACATGTTGGCCCATTTCTGAGCGCATAATGTTGACTTTAATTTTGCCTGCGGTATCGATTGAGTACCATAAAGACGGTTCGTAAATATCGCCTTCGCTTGGGAGTACTTTACCGTCTGGGCTAGCAGGATCCATTGCCGCCATCAAATGGCGAGGAAAACCAAAGCTGACACCTACAGCGGTCATCGCAATTAAAAAACCACGGCGGGTTATACCAGCCGATCCACGTTTAGGCATTCTGCTCATCGTTGTTCTCCTTAATTGCGTTTGCAGCTTCATGAATGGCACCACGAATACGAACGTAGGTCATACAACGACATAAGTTTCCGCCCATCACAGCGTCAATGTCTTTGTCTGAAGGTTCAGGAATGTCTTTTAGTAGCGCTGCAGCTTGCATAATTTGACCCGACTGGCAGTAACCACACTGTGGTACCTGCAGCTTTTGCCAAGATATTTGCAATGGGTGATCGCCCTTTTCAGAAAGTCCTTCAATCGTAGTGATTTCGGCTCCTTCAACTGACGATATAGGGGTTATGCATGAACGTGTGGCACGTCCGCCAACATGGACGGTACAGGCACCACATGTACCAATACCACAGCCAAATTTTGTGCCGGTCATGTCCAGTTCATCACGAATAACCCACAGTAGAGGAGTATCACTCTCTACATCGGCAGTCATCGGTTTGCCGTTTAAAATAAATTTTGCCATTGTCACTTCTCCAGTGAATTAGTGCTCAAATCGGGGTTGATTGCGGATCTCGCCCACTTGTTGTTGTAATTTCGGCCAGGTGTTTTCCCCAGCTGCTTGACGTAAATAAGCCGCTATAGCAGTAATGTCTTCATCGCTAAGAGCATCACGGAACCCTGGCATTACCACACCGCTAATGCCTTGATCGCTGCGCACGCCATCCAGTATTACGTTAATTAGGTTAGTTGGATCATTAAGATGTGTTGCCGAGCCGATAGTAATTAATGGACGACCTTTAACTAACTGGTCGCTGTTGTAGTGGCATGCTTGGCAAGCTGTAGCATATAAACGTGCACCTTCATCAATCCGCTGATCCGGTTGTTGATGTTGTGCCGCGATAGCTGCTTGTAACGTGCTACTTGAGTCAGGATCGTCGGTGTTGTTGGTACGGGCAATTTCAGCAAAGTAACCACTAATGGCTTCTATGTCACTGTCTGGAAGGGCTGATAAGCCTTTGTGCATAACTGGCGCCATTGGGCCTGCCGCACTTCCATGGTAAGGCGAGTTACCCGTAGTTAGGTATTCGTAAAAGTCTTGCGCGCGCCACGGGATAGGTGAAGTGCTTGTTGATGTTAATGATGGTGCTATCCAACCATCAATGGCCGCACCTTGGTACATTTGGGCGTACTTTTCGCCGCCCAACGCATTACGTGGAGTATGGCATGCACCACAGTGAGCAATACCTTCCGCTAAGTAAGCACCGCGATTCCATTCGGCAGATTGCTTGCTGTTGACCTCAAAAGGTTGGGTATCAGCAAACAACAGTTTCCAACCCGCCTGAAACCAGCGGATGTTGAGCGGAAACGGAATACCGTTTTCTTTTTTAACTTGGTTAACTGCTGGAACAGACGTCATGATGTAGGCGTAAATAGCGTTAATATCATCGTCGGTCATTTTATTAAAGTGTTCAAAAGGGAATGCAGGTAATAAATGGTGTCCATCGCGGCTCACACCTGTGCGCATGGCGCGAGCGAAAGCGGCTTGTGACCAGCCACCAATACCGGTTTCAACATCGGGAGTGATGTTACTTGAATAAATGGTGCCAAAGTCAGTATGCATTTCATAGTTACCAGCATAGGCTGTGCCACCAGGTGGTGTATGACAAGTACTGCAATAACCTGCTGCGGCAAGGATTTTACCCTGTTCGATAACTTGTGGAGAATAATCAGTTTGAGTTGGTACGACGGGATCAATTGCAGGGTGCCAAGCATATATACTGAATATACCGAGTCCAACAATAGCTGCGCCACATACGCCGTAAACGATGCGCTTTAGCATATTACATTGCCTTATTTTAAATAAAAAATGATATAGAGAAGGGAATATCTCATCTAAACATTCCCTGTTCGACTGCGTATTATTATTGTGATTGGTCAAATATTAATCCTATGCAAGGTATAGCCCTTTGTCCAGCATTGATATTGACTGATCTGTTATTGTATTAGAATAAAATAATACAGTACTGCGCTGACGAGTAACATGTGGATTGTTAAATAAATTGATTTCGTTAATTCACTGTTAATTCACAGTTTTCAAGGTTGCTGCTATGTTGCGGTAATCTTAGTTATCTATGATTAAAATGAGTAGCCATGCCAGATTCATAAAGTGAGGAAATACTGCCGAAAAAACGATTATTGGCCATTAAGATATATGTCGGTGTTTATTAACTATTTACTCATCTGTGACCAGATGATTTTATCGCTGAGCAGGTACTCAATATGGTGATTATGTACCTCGGCGATTATGTCCCCTCAATATGATTGTTCATTGCAATAGTTTCCACAATCATGATTAAGCCACAATATATCGCTACAGCACTTTTAGATCTCATTCTGACAGTTATTCCTTAGTGCTTGAGCACAATCAACTTGTATTTAGCAAAGATATTCTGGATAATTAATGCAAATCATTATCATTTGCGTTAAATGACTGGAGATCGAATTAGATGGAACTCGTCAGTGTATCTTCTTTATGGCTTGGTTGTTTGTTTGCCTATTTGGCATCTGACAAGCAACAGCTTATTAGTTTGCCTTTTCCTAAATTACTGGCTTGGAGCTTATGCGGTTTATCGGTGGTATTTGCAGTATGGGGATTTAGCCATACTTACAGTGTATTAGTCGCCAGTTTGGTGGTGCTGATTTGCATGATGACCATGTGGATATTACTGGTGCTGGTGGCCTCGCACTATAAAGGTCGTAGTATCTGGGTGAGTTCGTTAGGCTTTGCGCTGTTTGTCAGTATCTTACTTGTTGGGGTTAAATAACCATGTGGCCTAAATCTGTTGCTGCATTTTTGTGGGGATTATTACTGGCGATCAGTTTAATGCTCATTGTTTTTCGAACATTACCGGCTGCAGTAGATGTAAAACTATTTGTTGGGCTAATGCTGGGTTTTTGTGTGTGGGTTGGGGTGATGACATTTTGTTATAGCCGCAACAGCGCAAAAGCGGCGAGTGTCGTATGCGCAAAATGGCTTGTGGCCAGTAGCCTTATTAATACGTTGTTATTTTATTCGCAAAACTAACTATTTTTTTCTCAAACCTAAGTCATGAATACCTCAATGAAACCAGACTCTCCCGTACAGCACAAAGTCGTTAAAAATCTCATCGAAGCCCACAGTTGGCTTGGGTTAATTATTTCACCTTTACTGTTTTTGGTATTTTGGGCTGGCGCGGTGACCTTGTTTCACGATGAAATTGCCCAGTGGGCCATTACGCCTCATCATCCAGTCGATAATACCCAAGCAGATATTCCTTTAGCGAAACTGGTAGAGCAAAAGTTGGCTGAATACCCAGTAGATCAAGCTGGCCGATTTCGAATAAATATGCCGACTGAGCTAGTACCTTATTATATTTTTTACTTCGATATGTTTGGAGATACTCCGCAATCGGACCGCCAGTCGATGGCGATATTGGTTGACCCTAAAAGCGGCGAAACCGTTGCGGGCAAAGATGACTTTTACTTATCGCAATTTATTTACCGCTTGCATTACAACCTTGATTTACCCGGTGGCAGTTATCTTATTGGGGTCGTGACGCTGATTTTTTTGTTTGCACTCGTGTCAGGTATTTTTATCCATGCGCGTAAATTACTGAAACATTTCTTTTTGTATCGGGTTGATAAACAGCGCCGGGATAAATTACTCGATCTTCATACTGTAGTCGGAGTAATGACAATTCCCTTTACCTTGATGTATGCGCTAAGCGGCTTGATCCTTAACTTGGCCATAGTGTTCCAACTGGCTTTTGTGGTGTTTATTTATCAGGGCGATCGACAAGCATTGTTTAACGATGCCGGTTTTAACCGTACCAGCGAACCGCGAAGTGAAACGTCACTGGATATGAGCAATGCATTTACCTTAATTGAACAAACTAAACAGCAATCGAATTTTGAGTTACGTAATATTATTTTCCACCATTACGGCGCCGATAATGCTCTGGTACAAGTGCGTGGAACCGACACGGTTAATTTTGCTCAACGAGATGAAGTGACCTACCGGGTGCAGGATGGCACTGTGATGGATAAGGTTAATGCCGATAATTACAATGTATTCCGCCAGGGTAGAGATGTATTAGTGACATTGCATTTTAGTAATTTTGCTGGCTTAGATATCCGTATTTTGTACTTTATTTTGGCGATGGCCATCAGCGCCATGATTGTTACCGGCAATATGTTATGGATAAATAAGCGCAGTGCTCAGCGCCAATCTTCACAGCGCAGTATTGCTATCGTAACCGCGATGACGATGGGTGGCTGTGGTGGCATTATTGTCGCGACAGCAGTTGGATTTTTGTGTGAGCGACTATTACCTGCAACCTTATCAGGGCGAAGTGAATGGTTAGTGGGGTGTTTTGTAACGTCACTATTGCTCGTTATGTTGTGCAGTATAAAAGTGACCGATATTAAGCGTCATCTCAGCCAGTTGCTGTTACTCACCAGTGGCATATTAATCATCACGATTGTTGCAGATTGGCTGTTATTTTCTGAGCAAATAATAGCGTTATGGCAAAGTGGTTATCATGGGGTCATCGGGATACAAGTTGGCATGATGCTGGTAACGGCAGTGTGTTTATGGACCGCCAATAAGTTAGGTGTATCACCTCGGTCGCAGCCAGCAATGGTTAAAAATATTACTCCCGCTAATGGATAGCGGATTGTAATAAAACTAAACCTATTAAGCCTGTGAAGGAAACTATCACAGGCTTAATCATCAACTAAGCGCATCTAGGGTAAATCAAAAATCAATGCAGTTGCTTGAGTGTCCGTTGGGTTAACCAAGGTCACCGTGGTCATGTCGGTGAGTTTAGCGCCATCACCTATGGTTAACTGCTGATCTTCAATATTGAGCTCGCCAGCCACCTGATGAACATACATTTTACGGTCAGTTGCAATCTGATAGGTTATTTCAGATTTAGGCGCCAAAATCAGTTGTGACAATGTCGCATTTTGCTTGATTTGCAAGGTACCGTTTTCACCCGTTGGCGTAGCAATCGTGGTTAACCCCACTGCTTGACCAAAGTTTTTTTGTTGGTATCCAGGTGTATTGCCTAAGGTATTTGGCTGGATCCAAATTTGTAAAAATTTCAGTGGTTCTGTAGCGGATGCGTTGTACTCACTGTGAGTAATTCCACTGCCAGCAGACATTAATTGAAACTCACCAGCAGGCAATACTTCAACATTGCCTTCACTGTCTTTATGGGCGATAGACCCTTCAAGTACGTAGCTGATAATTTCCATGTCACGGTGGCCGTGAGTGGCAAATCCGGCACCAGGAGTGACACTGTCGTCATTGATCACTCGCAGTGCTGAAAAGCCCATGTGTTGTGGATCATAGTAACTGCCAAATGAAAAACTGTGTTTGCTGTCTAACCAACCAAAGTTGGCTATTCCACGCTCGCTTGCATGACGTAAGGTAATCATAACTATCTCCTAAGGCGCAATTAAAAAAACTAAGCAGACGTTTGGTTCATTTAAGATAATTTCGCGGTAATGGCGTTATCGATTGCGACTTTGCCTGAACCTGAAAGTGCAAGTGACACGCTGGCGGCCAATAGTGCTAACGCAAATTCATAGCCGTTATTTGCCATAAATAAACCGTTGCTGATATGTACACTAGCAATGGCGATAATCATGGTGAATGCTAATAAAACTGCGGCAGGACGAGTCAGCAAGCCTAGTAGAATGAACAGTCCGCCAACCAATTCAGCGCTACCGGCTAAGAAAGCCATTAACACGCCAGGTTCGATGCCAATTGATGCCATCCATTGTCCTGTACCTTCAAGGCCATAACCGCCAAACCAACCAAATAGTTTTTGGCCGCCGTGAGCCATAAAAATAATCCCAACAGGTAAGCGTAATGCCAATGTGCTGAAACCTGCAGTAGAATTTGTGATGCGTTTAACGAGTGCTTTCATGGTATGTATCCTCAATAAATTTAAACATTGTTTGTTTTGTCGTGAGCCTTTCTCACTGGTTGATAAGAAGTATATTGAGACTTGATTGAATAAAAAATCGGAATAAACTGACGTAAAGATTCAAATTATTTGAATACGGAGGAATGATGCAAAATCCGATCACTATCGACGCATTACGCGCCTTAGATGCAATTGAACGTAAGGGCAGTTTTGCTGCTGCAGCAGCATCGTTATATCGAGTGCCATCAGCACTGACTTACACCATCAAAAAACTTGAAGATGATATGGGTACGGCGTTATTTGACCGTACAAAGCAAAAAGCACAACTGACACCCGCAGGTAAAATTGTATTAGAGCAAGGACGGCAGATTTTGTTAGCCACCAATCGGTTGGTTGATTCAGTGCAGCAATTAGAATCTGGCTGGGAAACCGAAATACGGTTATCACGCGACACGGTTATCCCTCAGGGGGTATTGTTTCAATTAATTGAACAATTTAATCAGCTAGAACATTCGGTCGACATTAGTGTGGATGTTGAAGCCGTCGGTGGCGGTTGGGATGCATTACATAGCCGCCGCGCCGATATTGTGATTGGTGCATCTGGCGAGTTACCAAGAGGTGTATTTCAAACCCATAAAATAGGCGAGATTGAATTTGTGTTTGCGGTTGCGCCACATCATCCATTGGCGTTTGTTGATGGCATATTAGAAGCCGACAAATTAACAGATTATGCTTCGGTTGTGGTTGCTGATACATCACAACTTTTACCCACTCGAAGCAGCGGTATGTTCAACAGTAAGCAGGTAATTAGGGTCAACACCATGGAAACTAAAATAGCGGCACAGCGACAAGGTTTGGGGATTGGTTTTTTACCTAGGCACATGGTGCAATGTTATTTTGATAGTGGCGAATTGATTGAAAAATCCTGTTCAATTCCAAGACCAAATCAAAGTTTGTACATTGCTTGGCATAAAGATCATCAAGGCCGTGCATTTGACTGGTTTGTGGAGCATTTACCTAAAGCCGACTGGGGTTTATAACATCTGAATGTGAGCACAATGATAGCGACCAATGTGAGATCGCAGATACGAGCTCACATTGGTGCTTATTGATCTCATCGTGATATTGAATATCAGCGTTGATGTCGTTGCTTAACTATTTTTTTAACTATTCTTTTAACTACTCGCTTGAATACTCACTTGAGCATTCTTGCTAGCGTGAGTTTTCTTGTCTAGTGAGCCACTGAAACGTGTTAATGCTAGGGCAATAACCACAATCACCGCACCAACCCAAGGTGTATGCATTAGGCCAGCGTTAGCCACAATCAGCCCGCCACCCCAAGACCCAAGTGCAATACCGACATTAAAAGCGGCAATATTTAATCCTGAAGCCACATCAACGGCGTCGGGTGTGTACTTCTGTGCAAGTGAAACTACGTAAACTTGTAGCCCTGGTACATTACCAAATGCAAACGCGCCCCAGACCAAAATGGTGATCACAGCGGCAATAGGGTTAACCGCAGTAAAGTTAAATATCACTAATATGGTCGCAAGACCGCTGAAAATAATACTTAACGCTTTAATTGGGCCCATTTTATCGGCCATTTTTCCGCCCCAAATATTACCAATAGCGACCGATACCCCGTACACCAACATGATTAAGCCAATAGATTGAGATTCAAAACCAGACACTTGCTCTAAAATGGGGGCTAAAAAAGTAAAGGCCGTAAATGTGCCGCCATAACCTAATGCGGTAATAGCATAGACCAGTAATAACCGTGGTTGAGTGAGTACTTTTAATTGCGATGATAATTTTGCCGCGGGTGGCTGAGGTAAATTATTAGGAACCAACAAGCTACTGCCAATCAAGGCTACAAATCCAAGAATTGCGACAGTTAAAAAAGTGGCTTGCCAGCCAAAGGTCTGGCCAATGTAGGTCCCAAAAGGGACGCCTGTCACTAAGGCGACGGTTAACCCCGTAAACATAATGGCAATCGCACTGGCAGCTTTTTCTTTGGGTACTAACCCAGTGGCAATGGTTGAGCCAATAGAGAAAAACACTCCGTGGGCTAACCCAGTGATAATGCGTGCAGCGATTAAGGTTTCGTAACCGGGCGCTTGCCAAGCCAATAGATTACCCGCAACAAATAAACTCATTACCGCCAGCAATACGTGTTTGCGATTCCATTTACCGGTTAATGCGGTGAGTACAGGTGCGCCAATGGCGACACCTAATGCGTAAAGACTGACCAATAAGCCAGCTGAGGGTAATGATACGTTAAGATCTTGTGCCATTGTGGGGATTAACCCCACAATGACAAATTCGGTGGTTCCAATAGCAAAGGCGCTAAGCGTCAATGCGAGTAAAGCTAACGGCATAATGTGTTCCTCTTAGGTTGTCGCTAGGATTTACCGTCGCGATAAATGTGTCAGTCAGTTGATGGGCGTCATTATTGATTAGACATATGTTGTTAAAAACAGTATGTTTAGCAAATGACTTTTGCTATAAATGCAATAAACAATGATGTTAGAGCGACTCTTTAGATCGACACAGCACAAGATGAGGTATGCATGCTTACGCGTTCAGATGATTTAGATATATTGCTGATGGTGGTCGACTGCGGCGGGTTTTCTGCAGCGGCCGATGCACTCAATATTCAGGTTGCACGAGTGTCACGCGCGGTAAGTAAAATAGAGCAACAGCTCGGGGTCACCATTCTCAATCGCACCACTCGGCGTGTTGAGTTAACCGATGAAGGCCGCCAATTTGTCGAATCTGTTCGGGGTGGATTACAACAATTACAACGCGCAGAAGATGAACTCGTACGTCGTGGTGAACTACCGCAAGGACGTTTGCGTGTGGACGCGGCAAGTCCGTTTGTGTTTCATCAATTAGTGCCTTTGATGAAAGACTTTCGCGCCGCTTATCCAGACATTGAATTAGCATTGACCTCGAACGAGGGTTACGTCGATTTACTCGAAAAGCGAACCGATGTGGCCATTAGAATCGGTAAGCTGGCAGACTCAACCTTGCATGCTCGACCATTAGGTAAAAGTGCCTTACATATTGTTGCCTCCGCTGAGTATTTAGCGCGTAGAGGTGTGCCACAAAAAGTGTCTGATTTGGCTTGCCACGAGTTACTTGGGTTTACCGAACCTAAAATATTGAATCACTGGCCGCTAAAAGGTTGCGATGTTATTACCCCTACCATCAGCACCAGCAATGGAGAAACCTTGCGTCAACTAGCACTGGCAGGTAATGGCATTGCGTGTCTTTCAAGTTTTATGATTAATGATGATCTCGCGGCGGGTCGGTTAGTGCCCATACTTCAGTCGGAGAAGTTTACTCACATAGAACGTGAACAAGTGAATGCGGTGTATTACAAATCGTCTATTGTGGCGCGACGTATTTCTGCATTTATTGAGTTTATTCAACCAAGATTAACCTTATAACTAAGGGCTCAATTTAATCGTGTGTAGATATTTGCAGTTTGAGCAAAACAGATTTGCTTGGTTGACGGTTTATTTCTGTTGTTAGTTGGCGCACAGTGTTGGTTCAGATACCGTTTTTAGGAAGACAATATGACCACTATTCCATTGTTAGGCACAGGTACCTTCAGACTTAAAGATCAACTGGCATTTGATTCAGTGTTAATGGCGCTAAAGCAGGGTTCTCGCCACATTGATACCGCTCAGATTTACGCCAATGAGAAACAAGTTGGTGATGCAATTAACGCATCGGGTATCGCAAGAGCTGATATTTTCCTCACCACTAAGGTGTGGACAGATCGCTTTGCCCACGACCAACTGATTCAAAGCGTGCATGACAGCTTGGCTTTATTGCAAACCGACTATGTGGATTTGTTACTGATTCATTGGCCCTTACGTGATGATTCCGTACCCATGCGCGAGTATTTGCTAGCATTAAAAGAAGTGCAAGATGCTGGTTTAACGAAGCGTATTGGCGTGTCTAATTTCACGATTGCCCAGATGACACAAGCGATTGAGATTTTAGGTGCAGACGCAATATTTACCAATCAGATTGAAGTACATCCATATTTGCAAAATAACCGACTGGTCGAATTCTGTCAGCAACACAATATTATGGTGACAGGTTATATGCCGTTTGCCTATGGTGCGGTATTAACTGATGACACTATTGTCGCGATTGCGAAAAAGCATCAAATGACACCCGCTCAAGCGGTATTAGTGTGGATGCGTCAAAAAGGTTATGTGACCATTCCATCGTCAACTAAGCTGGTAAATGTGCAAGCTAATATGGCCTCATTAGCGTTATCGCTTCCGTCTGAAGACATGGCGGAAATCGATAAATTAGATCGAAATCATCGTGTAGCTGCGCCAGATTTTAGCCCTGATTGGGATCAATAATCTATCAGCGAATGATCCATTAGCGAACGTGCCAATGGCTTAAGTGGCCAGGGAGTTCGCACTCAGTTTTAGATGATTTGTATAGCAAGTATCCACGCCAACATGAGTGATCATATTGGCGTTTTTTATTTTCAGGGTTGCTAGCTGCTTGACATGGGTGTAAGACATAGGTTTACAGTCGTTGCATATGCTCAGTAGATTTATTTATGTAGATCTTATTTTTCAATACAGTTGTTACCCCAAGGAGTGATTATGCAAGTCAGTGAACTCGCGACGTTATTGGGTGTTACCACAGACACAATTCGTTTTTACACCCGAATCGGCCTGCTCGCCCCAACAAAATCGCCTAGCAATGGTTATAAATTTTATCGTGACAAAGAAGTGTCGCGGATGCGATTTATTATGAGTGCCAGAAACTTAGGTTTTTCGGTGGATGAAATTAAAGTGATTTTTTCCAAAACGGATCACGGTGAAAGCGCTTGTACCATGGTGAAGCAGCTTATTAGCCAAAAGTTGGCCGAAACTGAAATACTATTCAATGAAACCCTAAAATTACGTAATAAGCTGACTCAAGCCGTAAGTGAGTGGGAAAATCTGCCAGCGTTGGCACCCACCGGTAACATGGTTTGCCACTTAATTGAGGGATTTGATTCAAACCATGAAACCCCTTGTCAGGTTAGTGATAAGGAGTCTTTGTGATGAATACCCAAACAACAACACAATTATTGATAGAGGGTGCAGGTTGTGCCAGCTGTGTTGGCAAAATTGAGAAAGCCCTTAAAACCGTCGCGCAAGTAGAGCAGGCTGAAATGAACTTTGCTGATCGCAGTGTGATGGTCACCGGAGAGGTTGACGTTGCTCGTTTACTTGATGCTGTTGAGCAAGCCGGTTACCACGCAATTGTGATTAACGATCAAGGTGGTGCAGATGCCATTGATGAGAAAGAACAGGCCGATGCTGCCTACTATAAAAGCTTAATCAAACACACAGTCGTTGCATTAGCAGTGGGTATTCCACTGATGATCTATGGTTTATTGATTGGTGAAATGACCGTTACCAGCCCAATGCAACAGCTGGTTTGGGGCGCAATTGGTGTGCTCACCTTAGGGATAATGTTTGTCTCGGGTAAGCATTTTTATACTGGCGCTTGGAAGTCATTTATTAATCATAGCGCCAATATGGATACCTTAATCGCCTTAGGTACCGGAACCGCCTGGGTTTATTCTATGGTCGTGGTGCTTGCGCCAGATTTATTGCCACAAATGGCGCGCCATGTTTATTTTGAAGCAACCGCGATGATCATTGGTTTAATCAACCTTGGACTTGCGTTAGAGGTTAAAGCGCGCGGTAAAACCTCGGCAGCCATTAAACGTCTTATTGGGTTACAAGCTAAAACGGCTAGGGTGATCCGCAATGGTAAAGCGGTCGATATCGATATTGCTCTGGTGCAATTAAACGATAAAGTCAGTGTTCGTCCAGGTGAAAAAATTCCTGTTGATGGTGTGGTCGTTGAAGGCAGCAGCTTTATTGATGAGTCGATGCTGACGGGTGAACCTATTCCGGTTGAAAAAGGCATTAACGATGACGTAGTCGCGGGCACATTAAATAAGCTAGGTTCACTTACCTTCACCGCTACCCGAGTCGGTAAAGATACCGCCTTGGCGCATATTATTACTATGGTTAAGCGGGCACAAAATTCCAAACCGCCCATTGGCCGTATGGCAGATGTGATTTCGGGCTATTTTGTTCCCGCTATGATGATTATTGCCATTATTAGCGCCATGGTATGGCTCAATTTTGGTCCAGAACCGTCAATGGGATACGCCATCGTGTCGGCGATGACAATTTTAATCATCGCTTGTCCGTGTGCGTTAGGGTTAGCAACACCCATGTCGGTGATGGTGGGCGTAGGTAAAGCCGCTGAATCTGGCGTGCTTATTCGTAATGGTGAAGCCCTGCAAACGGCATCGACCATTACCACCATGATTTTAGATAAAACCGGCACGATTACCGAAGGCGCGCCAAAAATCACCGATATCATAGTGGCCAATGGTCGCGAACAAGAGCACGTATTGCAACTGGCGGCAAGTATTGAGCAACATTCTGAGCATCCACTTGCACAGGCCGTAGTTCAAGCCGCTGCGGATAAGGGATTAGCGTTATTCAATGTTGAACAGTTTACTGCAATAGCCGGTTTTGGGGTTCAAGCCCAATATCAATCAACACAGTTGTTATTTGGTAATGAAAAACTAATGCGCGAAAAAGGCATTGCCTTAAGCGATTATCAACAGCAAGCACAAGCATTAGCAGCAGAAGCCAAAACGCCAATGTATTTTGCCATCGACGGTGAGCTCGCAGCGGTGATTGCAGTGGCCGATCCGATTAAAGCAGACTCTGTTGCCGCCATCGCAAGGCTTAAAAACAGTGGCATTAAGGTCATTATGCTTACTGGTGATAACCATGCGACAGCCGCAGCAGTGGCGGCCAAAGTGGGTGTTGATGACTTTTTTGCCGATGTATTACCACAAGATAAAGCCAATAAAGTGGCCGAATTACAAGCCTTAGGAGAGGTGGTGGGTATGACCGGCGATGGCATTAATGATGCTCCAGCGTTGGCTCTGGCTAATGTCGGCTTTGCCATAGGCACCGGAACAGACGTGGCGATTGAAAGTGCCGATATAACGCTAATGCGAGGATCGCTACACGGTTTGGCAGATGCCATCGCGGTGAGTAAAGCGACGTTAGGCAACATTAGGCAAAATCTGGTTGGTGCTTTTATTTACAATATGGCGGGTATTCCGCTCGCTGCAGGGGTGTTATTTCCGGTATTTGGCGTATTGCTTAACCCAGTAGTTGCCGGTGCTGCAATGGCATTTTCATCATTAACCGTGGTGACCAATGCCAACCGTTTACGCTTTTTTACCCCTCAACAACACTAGGAGTGAATGATGCTATTAATTAACTTATTTTGTGTGGCATTGATTGCCCTTATCGTTTGGTGGTTTTGGTTATATAAACCCAAAGCCACCACTCATCAAGCAACAAACGCTATTGTGGTAAAAGACGGCGTTTACTCTCCGGCAAGGATAACTGTGCCGGCCAATACAGCGACACAATTAACCTTTTTACGACAGGACAAAGCCGGTTGCTCTGCCAGTTTGTTATTTCCTGACTTAGACATTAGCGAAGAGCTGCCTCTGGACAAATCTGTGGTTATTTCGCTGCCAGCGCTAGCCAAAGGAGAGTATCCGTTTCATTGCCAAATGCAGATGTACAAAGGGGTATTACTAGTTGAGTAATCCTAAATAGCAGCAATGCTAAGCAGGTATCACTCTTACCTTGATGCTTGTCGCTAGGCACATAAACTTTCAAAAAAGCCACACAATTACGTAAGTTAACATCTGTTTATTCAAGATGCTTACTTGCGTAATTGGTGATATTCTGACGATTCATTTACTACTGATTTTTCGATGACATCATGATACGACGTTTAATGGATTACTTTCGCTTAGTGTTGTTTATTTGTGGTGTCTTGATTGGTATTCAAGTCCCTGCGTTTGTCGAACAATACGGCCAACGACTTGAAGCTCATCAGCTTGAAGCTAAGCTCAGTTTGGCAGAATTTCAGCGTGATGCGGACCGTTTTTTTGCTGGAGACATCAGTAAACTTATCCGCCACTATCAACAAAATAACGATCCGGTTTTTAGTGCTGGTGGTGAAAGTATTGAGTCAATATACCAACGTTATACATCACTCACCGAAGCGTTGGGCCGTTTTAATCAACACAGTTATAGTCCTTATCAGCAAATAGCATTAGCCCCACAAAAAGACATTCAAGCTGAGGTCTGGCAGGCTTATAGCCATGTAATTTTATTGAAACCAGAGGCGATTGCCATTGGGTTGCTGCTAGGGTTATTGATCTCTATATTGTGTGAATCAGTATTATCTATTTTGTATTTGGGTTGTCGCAGGGTGTTTGCCCCAAGATAATCTCTCGTGTTAACAAGGGTTAATAGCCCTCAATAATCAAGGATATATTATGATCGCTACAGGACAATCTTTACCAAAAGCTACCTTAAGCCAACTGACAAAAGACGGCATGGTTAATCACGATGTTACTGAGCTTTTTGCCGGTAAAAAAGTAGTATTGTTTGCAGTGCCAGGTGCATTTACACCAACCTGTTCAGAAGCTCACTTACCAGGTTTTGTAGTATTAGCCGACGAGTTTAAAGCTAAAGGTGTTGACCTTATCGCTTGTGTATCTGTTAACGATGCATTCGTAATGAAAGCGTGGGGCGAAGCCCAAAATGCTTCTGAATTAATGATGCTAGCCGACGGTGATGCAAGCTTCGCAAAAGCGTTAGGCTTAGAAATGGATACCGCTGGTTTTGGCGGCGTTCGTTCACAACGTTATGCGATGGTGATCGACAATGGCGTCGTGACTTTACTGAATGTTGAGGAAGGTAAGTCATTTGAAGTCAGCACTGCTGAAGCGGTAATGGCTGCACTGTAATCTATATTATGTCTCAGAATTAGAGACTTAACAGTACAGCAAAATGGGCGCCAATAAGGCGCCCATTTTTATGAAAAAAACAGTTATCAGTAAAGCTTGTTAGTATTGATTATCCGCGGATGCCTAAGTGTTGTTCAATGTTATCGACACTGTTACTGACCTCAAGCGCAATCGTTTCACTTTGTTCAAACGCATCTTTAGCATGCAGCATTAGGCTATCCATCGCGATGACAAACTCATCAAGATGCCCCACCTGTTGCTTAGCATGTTCACTCCCTTGGCTCGCACTGCTCGCCATCTCTTGAGCTTGCTGCTGTACTTGCAACGCAACATCTAACAAACTCTGGGCTCGACCTTTTTGCTGTGCAGATGCTTCGCTGATATCGTTAACGCTGTGGCTAAGTGCTGTGTTCGAGCGGGTTAGTTGCTCGAAAATAGCCATTATGTCTTTTAATGATTGTTGAGTCCGTTGCGATAAACTGCGTACTTCATCGGCTACCACAGCAAAACCACGACCTTGTTCACCTGCACGAGCGGCTTCAATGGCGGCATTTAATGCCAATAAGTTGGTTTGGTCGGCAATATTACCAATAACATCCACAATTTTAGCTGCGTCATTAACCGATGTACTGAGTTGGGTTAGTGAGTGGTTACATTGATTGACCTTGGTGACAGTGTGATCGGTCGCATCTAACACCGCCTGGGCTTCTTGTTGGCTTGCTTGCATATCATGCATGGTTTGCTCTGCACTGGCAGTTACCAAGCTAGACGACCGGTTTACTTCATTGGCAAGAGTAATTAAATCAGCGGTTTGTGATTGAGTTTGTTGTACCACATCTTGCGTTTGTTGCGTGCTAGTTGATAAGGAACCAATTTTAGCGACTAATTCACTCAATGAGTTAGACACCTGTGCCATATTACTTTTTTGTTGTTCGTCATCTTGTTCAAATCGCTGTAATAGGCGATTAAAGTGTGCCGCAATTTGGCCTGTTTCGCATTGGCTGGTCACGGGTAATGGTTCTCGTTGATTCGATTCGCTTAACATTGAAAAAGCACGGTTTAAACGTTTAAGCGGGCTAACGACTCGTCGTTGTTGTAACACTAAATAACCAATAGAAAACAATGCTATCAATATCACCATGGTGTAAAGCAACCACTGCAAACGGATTTTAAGTTGTTCATCGGTTACGGCTTGTGTATTGGCCAGTGTCACTAGTTGCTGTTCTACTTGGCTGGTGGCGTTAATTAGCGCAGTTTGTACTTGTTGATTGTCGCTGAGCATTTGCTTGGTATTACTCACTTCTTTGCTATAGCGTTGAGTCAAACTCAGCAATTCAGCGCGAGGGGCTTCACCTGTTTCAATACGTTCCGGTTCGTCATCGCCTAAGGCGAATTCATCCACTTCTTCGGTGCGATAAATACCCAGCAAAGATAGCTTCTCCAAATCATCATGCCATGTGTTGAGAGAGTTTATCGAAAAGTTAAGGCTATTATTTGCTCCTGCATCTTGATCAATCAGTAAGGCCTGAGTCTGCTGTGATAGTTGATAAACTAGGTTAGGTAACTCAAGACTAAGCGCAAGATATTGCTCCACAGTATTTGAGTCATTCGGAGCTGATTGGGCATAACGATGCAGGCTGCGGCTGTAATCGATCATTTCTGATTCAGCAAAAGCCAGTAGTTGGCGTGGGTTACCGGCCAGTTTTCCTGCGGCACGGTATTTAGTGTCTAAGTCGCTAATTAATTGAGTCATTAAGCTGGTTAATGAAGCACTATCAAGTTGTGGGTGAGCGGAACTCAGCTGGGTAATATTGTCGGTTATACGGGTAATATCGCTGCGGGCTTGTTCGAGATAATTGCTTTGGCCTGTTTGTAAGTAACTATCAATGTTTCGGCGAACATCATATTGAAAGGTATGTTGAATATGTTGTAAGTCTAGGTTTAATTTTTCACTGGTTTGCCGTTGTTGATTACTCCATAACACGGTAGCGGCGAGTAATGCCGCAAGCAGTAATAATAAGGCGGATGCACTAAGGGATAGGGTCGATATCTTCATAGGTAAGTGACTTCACATAAATGCCAATATGTGCATTTTATGGCACTAATGTTACAGTTTTTCGTGATTGCACTTTATCTATGAGTTGAATAATGTGTGGTGAAATGTGTCCGTTGTTAGTTGTAGAGATTTTTATCGATTAACGGCAGCCACACTTGAGCTTTTAAGCCGCCTTGAGGGCGGTTAGACAACTTCACCTTACCATGATGGCGGTCAATAATACGTTTAATAATAGCTAGTCCTAAGCCAGAACCAATACTACCGCGTGCAGTATCGCCTTGGGTAAAGGGTTGAAATAGATGCTCAACTTCGGCTTCATTAATACCAGGGCCGTTATCTTCAACACTAAAACACACCGCGTTACCTTGATGATAAGAACTGATTTTTATCCAGCCATTGCCATATCGGAACGCATTTTCGACCAAGTTGCTCAGTACACGTTTAATGGCGACGCTGTTCATGGGAACATCGGGGCAGTCTGCTAGCGACAGCTCGATGGTTTCTTCACGGTGTGATTCTTGTTGGCTAATTTCTTGGATCAAACGATTGATTTGGTCGGGCTCGCGTACACCTTCACGGTCGTTACGAATATAAGCAATAAATTGGTTAATAATCGCATCCATGTCTTCAATGTCGGTGACAATACCTTCTTTTAAATATTGGTCGTCTTCTACCATCATTTCAGATGCTAATCGAATGCGGGTCAATGGTGTGCGTAAATCGTGTGAAATCCCTGCCATTAATAAAGCTCGGTCTTGCTCAAGCTGCTTCATGCTATGAGCCATTTGGTTAAACGCATGGGTTACTTCAACAATTTCAGTCGAGCCACTTAACGGCAGTGTTGGCGGAAAGTCGCCTTGAGAAACGGCCACAGCGGCTTTTTGTAAACGTTTTAAAGGCCTGTTTTGCCTACGGGCAAATAACCAGCCACCGGCGACACTGAGCCCGCCAATAACCAGCAAATACAAAGTTAATGGTGATAAGTCTGACTCGTTAATGCCCGTCAAAGGGACTTTTATCCACAATGTGGGGGCTTGCGGCGGTTTTATCCACACATCGAGCTTTTCACCTTGCGAAAAACGCACTTCGGCTTCGCCGCCAAGGTAAACTGACATTTGTTCTGACAAGAAACTGTAATAAGTGGCTTGGCCGAGTCCGGCTTCTTGTGCTTGTTTTTGGTTATAAACGGTCATGCCATCGTCACGCACTTTGGCGTTTAAGGCATCCACCATGGTGAGATGTTCACGGCCAACATCGACCCCATCAACAAATAATATATTGATTTGGCGGGCAATTAATTGGTTAATTTGCTCATAACTGGGCTTGATAAAGTAAACGGCGACAGACCAATATGACACTAATTGATTGATCAGCAGTAAGCTGCCGATCAGCAATACGGTTTGACTAAAAGCGCTTCTAGGTAAGAAGCGTTGCCACCATTTTAACTTCAGTTTCATGGATTACTTACGCGTTGTGCCGTCGGGCACAAACACATAACCTAAACCCCAAACTGTTTGAATATAACGTGGGTTAGCGGCGTCTTTTTCAATTAAACGACGCAAGCGCGATACCTGAACATCGATTGAACGCTCAAGGGCTGAATAGTCACGGCCACGGGCAAGGTTCATCAATTTGTCGCGCGATAATGGCTCACGAGGATGGTTTACCAGCACTTTAAGCACAGCAAACTCACCACTGGTAAGTGCAATGCTTTCATCGCCATGGAACATTTCACGAGTGGCTAAATTTAGCGAAAACTCGCCAAACTCAATCATTTCTTCTTGTTGCGCAGGCGCACCAGGTACTTCAGCAATTTGGCGACGCATTACCGCTTTAATACGCGCTAATAACTCACGTGGATTAAACGGTTTAGGTAAATAGTCATCAGCGCCAAGCTCTAGGCCAATAATACGATCAACTTCATCGCCTTTGGCGGTCAGCATCACGATAGGGATTGGGTTTTCTTGCTGGCGTAAGCGGCGGCAAATAGACAAACCATCTTCGCCTGGTAGCATCAGATCGAGTACTAATAAATGGAAATTTTCACGTTCAAGTAATCTATCCATTTGTTCTGCATTGGCAGCGCTACGAACTTGGAAGCCTTGCTCAATTAAGTAACGTTCTAATAATGAACGTAATCTCATGTCATCATCGACAACGAGAATCTTAGAGGTTTCTTGGCCCATGACATATCCTTTTAACACTAAATTGATACTAGCAATGACTCAGTATGAAGTGTAATCGCTTGAATTTGAATAGCTGATTGTGGCAGAAATTGTAACTAAATAGCTGTAAATGTTTGTTTATCGCTTAAATAGCAACAAATGGTCAGTCAAATTACCTTTATTTACGTTAAATGATAACGTCAATTGCTGTTTGCTAGGCTGATAAATCATGCTGGGAATAGTGCTGGGTAAGTTAGTTGTGTGTTGGGAATGGCTATTAAAAACGGGCTCAAGGGTTAGCTGATTTTGGTGTAATTCAAACCGTCCCCATTGTAAGTGAGTGACGTGCTCATTAGCTTGTGGGTCTTGGTGTAGGTTAATGTTCACCATGGCGTAATAGCCATTGTCGAGCAGTACTAAGCTACTCAGCGCTGGGGTAGACAATTGATGCCATACACCATAGACCGATTGGTTAGTCGTGAGGTTATAGTGATGTTGTTCATCAGCAATGCTGTCGGCATTAGTATCGATGGTTAATGCGAGTTGTAACGACAGTGATGTCAGCATCATGTTTAATTGCGGATGCTCGAATTGATATGCTACTAATCCTTGTTGGGCATTATTACTGTAGCTAGGGATAAAGTGCGCGTCTGTTGATTGCAAATCCAAACGGCCCCATTCTGCCACGCTATCTTGTGGCGCTGTTAAGTTAAGTTCTAGGTGTAAGTAGCTGCTATTACGATTTAACTGCAACAAGGTAATACGTTCAGGGGTGTTGATTACCCAATCACCGAAGATGTTGTTATTGGTACTCGGTTGCGTAGCGGCATGCAGTGGATTTGTCTGCAATACACTGCATGCCAACATTAGCATGATGAGGTTAACAGGGTTTAGTGACTGGATATGAGGCTTAATTCCCTTAAATACGGTAAACATAAGATCCCTTTATGTTTGATGATGCGGTTAAAAACGAAAAATAGAATTGCATGCGGTAATTTTAATCAGTCTTAAACCTTAGTCTTTAATGCGGATTTATCAAATAAAAAAGCCCGCAGCATAATGCCACGGGCTTGAAGCCTTTATTAAACTTAGCTATTTATTGGACGTAGCCTTTTATTGAGCTTAATCGCCTATGGCACCAATGTGAGTAACGGTGTTTGGGCAACTACTTGAAAATCCAATGCCATGGTCACGCTTAATGCTGTGATAGTGATAATGGAAAATCCAAATACCTGTCTAGCCCAAGACTGCAAATTGATGTCGCGACGATAGCCTTTTAACGCCATGGCTAACCACCATAAGCTGGTGGCAAAGGTGACCGCCATAAAAGCAATACCTGTGTAACCGGCCAGTGGCAACAGCGCACTGACGACAGCAAATATCGCTATGTACAATACGATATGTAGTTTAGCTTTGGTCATGCCTTGGGCTACGGGCAATACAGGAATATTGGCCGCGGCATAATCGTCAAACCGAAAAATCGCAATCGCATAAGAGTGGGGCATTTGCCATAGGCTAAACATCAGCAGCAAAATTACCGCGCCCATGTCCATTTGCCCGGTAACCGCGCAATAACCCACAACCGGTGGCACAGCACCCGAAAAACTGCCTACTAAGGTGCCGTAAACCGAGTTGCGTTTCATGTACAGGCTGTACACGCCGACATATACCACATAGCCAATGGCGGCAAATAACACCGCTAGGCTATTAGTGAATATCGCCAGCATGGTAAAGCCTACAACACCCAAACCAATACCAAAGCTCAATACCGCTTGTACTGATATTTCACCGGTAACGGTAACTCGGTTTCGAGTACGCTTCATCTTGGCGTCGATGTCGCGATCAATGCAATTATTGATCGCGCAACCCGACGCTACCACCAAAGATAAACCTATCATGGTGGCGAACATCAAGGTCAAATCAACATTACCTTGAGCCGCGAGTAAAAAGCCGCCCGCGACAGAAATTAAATTGCCCATGATGATGCCAGGTTTGGTGACCTGAACATATCCTCGTAAGCGTGAGGTTAATTGTGCTGACATAAATTGACCTTGATTATTCATGATGGCTGTTGAGTGACATACTGTGGTTACGTTGATCTCGTTACATCATCAATTCATTGGCTGCGTAGATAATCCACACAGACAAACCCACCACCATGACAATAATCAAGGCTGTGAATAAGAACGAGAATGTATTGATTCTGCCTTTTTTAGAAAAATCTAAATGGAGGAAGTATTTCAAGTGCACCACGATTTGCACTAACGCCGTTATCACCACAACCCATAGCGTTGTCATGTGGTCAAACTGGTGCGTCATCACCGACCAAAATGGAATACCGGTTAAGACAACCGATAACACAAAGCCGACTAAATATGATTTAACGCTGGCAGAAAAATCGCCTTCGCCGTGGCTTGCATGTGCATTGCTCATCACAAGACTCCTAACAAATAAACTACGGTAAACACGCACACCCACACGATGTCTAAGAAATGCCAGAACAAACTTAAGCAACTCAGGCGAGTGATGCTGCGATTAGTTAAACCTGTTTTAAGCACTTCAACCATCATGATCAACATCCAAATTAAGCCCGCGGTAACATGCAACCCATGCATGCCAACTAAGGCAAAAAATGCTGATAAAAAGGCGCTGCGATCTGGGCCATTGCCGTGTTCAATTAAGTGATGAAACTCGTACACTTCCATCGCGATAAACACACAACCTAAAGCGAAGGTGATTAATAACCAGCCTAAAGTTGCTGCTTTCTTTTGGTGTCTTGCGCAAATCATGGCAAAGCCATAAGTAATACTACTGACCAACAAGGCGGCGGTTTCGATAAGGACGAAGTCTAGTTCGAAAATATCTTTACCCGACACACCACCGTCGGTGTTCATAAACAACACCGCATAAGTCGCAAACACAGAGGCGAACAAAATACAGTCGGTCATTAGATAAATCCAAAAACCGAACAAGGTGTTACCGCTAGTGTCATGATGCTCATCATGGTGATCTGCAGCGTGAGCCACGTGTAAATCTGCTTGAATAGCAATACTCATTATCGGCCCCTTGCTACGTTATCTAAGTGTGCATTTTCAATCCGTGCGACTTCATCTGGCTGCACGAAATAGTCAACGTCATTGTCGTAAGCGCGCAGTAAAAACAACACAAACGTACCGGCAAACCCGACAATGGCTAACCACCAAATATGCCAAATAGCAGCAAAGCCCATGGCCGTAATACACGCGGCCATAGCAATACCGCTGGCAGTATTTTTAGGCATGTGAATTGGCTGATAGGTTTCACGACGTTGGTAGGCAGTGCCTTTTTCTTTCATGTCGGTGAACGCATCAATGTCAGTTACAGGATCTAACTGGGCAAAGTTATAGAACTGTGGGGGTGAAGATGTTGACCACTCAAGCGTATGGCCATTCCATGGATCGCCTGTGGTATCCAGGTTTTGCTCACGGTCACGGAAGCTCACATACAATTGGACAAACTGTAAAATAATACCCACAAGAATGATAAATGCGCCGACTACGGCAAAGTAAAGCCAGAAGTTCCACGCTGGGTTGTCGGTGTGGTTAATACGACGTGTCATGCCCATAAAACCAAGCACGTACAACGGCATAAAGGCCACATAGAAGCCAATCTGCCAGCACCAAAATGATGCCTTACCTAAGCGTTCATTGAGTGTGAACCCCATCGCTTTAGGGAACCAGTAAGCAAAACCAGCCATGTAGCCAAATACCGCACCACCAATAATGGTGTTATGGAAATGGGCGATTAAAAACAAGCTGTTATGCAGTACGTAATCGGCACCAGGTAATGCTAACAATACCCCGGTCATGCCGCCGATGGTGAAGGTCACCATAAAGCCTAAAGACCACAATACTGGCACGGTAAAACGTAAACGGCCGCGATAAATGGTAAATAGCCAGTTAAACAGTTTCACCCCGGTCGGCACCGCAATCACCATGGTCATTACGCCGAAAAAGGCGTTAACGTTAGCGCTTGAACCCATGGTAAAGAAATGGTGTAACCACACAATAAAGCCAAGCACCGAAATCGCACCGGTTGCCCACACCATTGAGGTGTAACCAAATAAACGCTTTGAGGTAAAGGTTGAAAACACTTCAGAGAAAATACCGAAAGCCGGTAATACCAAAATGTATACTTCAGGATGACCCCAAGCCCAAAACAGGTTGATGTACATCATGGCGTTACCGCCACCATCATTGGTAAAAAAGTGGAAATCTAAATAACGGTCTAAGGTCAACATACCTAAAACAGCGGTTAAAATGGGGAACGATGCAACGATTAACACGTTAGCCCAAGTACAAGCCCAAGTGAAAATAGGCATTTGCATTAACTTCATGCCAGGCGCACGCATTTTTAACACAGTGGCGATAAAGTTCACCCCGGTTAAGGTTGTCCCGATACCGGATATTTGCAAGGCCCAGATATAATAATCAACCCCCACCCCCGGGCTGTAGGCCAGCTCAGACAATGGCGGATAAGCAACCCAACCGGTTTTAGCAAACTCACCGAGTCCTAGCGATATGTTAATTAACACTGCGCCAGAGGTCGTTAGCCAAAAACTTAAGTTGTTTAAGAATGGGAACGCCACATCGCGAGCACCAATCTGTAATGGCACGACCAAGTTCATTAAACCAATCATAAATGGCATTGCCATAAAGATAATCATGATCACGCCGTGGGCAGTGAAGATTTGGTCGTAATGTTCTGGTGGTAAATAGCCCGCAGCGCCGTTAGTGGCAAGTGCTTGCTGAGTTCGCATCATAATCGCGTCAGAAAAACCACGGACCAGCATTACCATCGCTAATACGATATACATAATACCGAGTTTTTTGTGGTCAACAGAGGTTAACCAGTCGTGCCACAGCACGCCCCATTTTTGATGTTTAGTAATTAAGGCCGCAATGATGACACCAATAATGGCGACAGCCGCTAGGGTCACCATAATAATGGGTTCGTGATACGGAATAGACTCGAGTGTTAATTTTCCAAGAAATGACATGATTACTCCGCCTCCCCAGAAGCAGTCGAAGAATGCTCTGTGGTTGAGTGTGTAGAGGATGAAAGTCCAGAATGTTGTTCAGCGTCCATGTCTGTCATATGCTGCATATGTTGAGTGTGGTCCATACCAGACATTGATTTCATGTTGCCCATGTCGTGCATGCCTTCCATATTTTCCATCCCGTCCATGCTGCCCATTGATTTCATGTTCGAGTCTGGATGCATGTACTGCATAACAATGTAATTAAACATGCCTTTTTGCACTGACCCATAATATTGCACAGGGTTGTTTTCGCTCTTTTCAGCTAGCTGCTTATATTGCTCAACATCCAAGGTGTTACCTTGTTGTTTTACTTTAGCAATCCAGGCATCAAAATCGCCTGCTGTAGGTGTGGCAATGGCGTTAAACTTCATGCCCGCAAAACCAGCACCACTGTAGTTAGCTGAAATACCTTCAAAGGTACCCGGCTCATTAGCAATAAGGTGTAGCTTGGTTGCCATGCCTGCCATTGAGTATATTTGGCTGCCTAACTGCGGAATGAAAAAGGAATTCATCGCCGTGTCTGAGGTAATTTTGAAGTTAACCGGCACGTTCGCAGGGAAGGCCAATTCGTTAACCGACGCAATGCCATATTCTGGATAGATAAATAACCACTTCCAGTCCAGCGACACTACTTCAACCGTTACTGGTTTAGCATCATGTTCAAGCGGTTTATAGGGGTCTAAATCATGAGTCGAATTCCAAGTGATAACACCCAAAATGATCACGATAATAATGGGAACAACCCACACCACAATTTCAATTGCAGTTGAGTGTGCCCATTTAGGCGCATAAATTTCTTCATCGCGGCCATCACGGTATTTCCACGCAAAGTACAGCGTCATAAAAATTACCGGAATAACCACAATCAGCATCAGTAGCGTCGCCACAATAATGAGGTTTTTCTCATCTATGCCGATTTGACCTTTGGGATCCAGTACGCCGCCTTCACAACCGGCAAGCATAAATGCTAATGCCGCCAGCATTGGTTTACTTAAATTTCGAATTAACAAAGGAAGATTCCTCTCACCTTAAAAGCTTACTACGCTGCCAATAGGATCGGCAGTTGCAGAATAATCATCGAACGCAAATAACCACACCAAAGGACTAATCCAAATCAACTATCAGTGATTTTGGCGTAGCGCTTAAGGCGATATCGATTTTGCGAATAATGTATTTAAATTAAAAACTTAAGCTTGTAGAGGAGGAGCGCGACAACCGTGTGCCGTGTATTCAAGGGATTTAGGGGTAACAGCAGATAAAGCACTTAACGCGTAGCTAAGAGCAAGGAGATTACAAAAAGTAGAATTGAGATTGAATAAACGCCAGAATTGCTCGATCACCAATGGATTTAATATCAACAGGCCCAGTAAGCTAGCGCCCATAACTTCAGCTAATAAAGTGTCAACAACGGCAATAAACTCACTAATATCGACGACATGTCCCATCGACATCGATAATGAATCGGCTACAGGTTGCAGCAACAGTAACCCGAAACACAACGTTAAATGTGCTTTACTCAATTTGGAAAGCCTTGCGATGCTATTAAGCGGCTTAGCAAGGTATTGGCAAAGAGTGAATTTCAAGAAACGATTCCAAACGAGCTCAAAGGAGTGGGTAGTTGAATCAACAGATCCAGCTGGCAATTTTCATTGGCAGGAGAATAACAATAAGGGGCTGGTCATTGGAAGTGAATCACGGTAGGGAAACCGTGAAATTATTAAATAAATCTTAATTAGAACAATATTTAAACGAATGTTTTACACATTTAACCCTTTGATCATGAGTCGGTGGCGCAAAACGCACAAATTTGTGACTAATAGCACTTATTTCAAATGAGAAACCGTGATCGGGTTTGCTGCCCTCTGGCCAGTAAAAACCAGCAGATACTGTTACAACTGGAACGTCATATTCGCTATTAAACATTATAGAGATGCGCTGATACTTCAAATCAATATGATAATAATGGCTGTAAATTTGACAGGGTAGAACAAGTATTCTACTAAATGGTTGTTATGTTAAAACATCAAATTGCGGCGAGCCTTGAACAGGCTTTTAGCGCCCACGGATTTGCTGAGCCGAACGTGGCTCAATTGAAAGCGGCATGTAATGTTAGCTTACGTACACTCTATAAACATTATCCATCAAAAGAAGCGATGATCGTCGCAGCGCTAGAGTACAGACACCAAAGATATCTGGCTTTTTTACTTAACGATAATCCTCATAAAGGCATCGAATCTGTCATCCATATTTTTCAAAAGCTTGAACAATGGATGGCAGAAAGCGCACCGCATGGATGCCATAGCAGCCTTTCCCGACAACGCGCTTATTAGTAAAGCGGTAAAAGAGCACAAAGCGGAAGTTCGTCATATATTAGGTCAACAAAGCAACAGAGACGATCTAGCTACAGCCCTTTTTATATTGCATGAAGGGGTATCGAGCGCGTGGTCAGTGTTGGGCACAGAGGCGGTAATATCTGCTCAAAAAACCGTATTACAATTTTTTAAACAGGAACAACGAATATGATGATCCCCAAAACAATGAAAGGCGTTCTACTGACTGGCCATGGCGGCCCAGAAGTACTCCAATACCGAATTGAACAAGGTAAAATAACCCCCATTGTGGCGCAAACCTTCCCACTAGAAGCGATTGCTCAAGCCCAGGACGTGTTCTTGAAAAAGAAGCATGTGGGTAAAATCGTGTTAACTATTCTTGATTAGCTATTGTTAATCAGTCTCGACTAAGAGTACGTTGGAAATGGTGGGTTAACTTGTTTTTATGATTAACTAATCGGTAGTGTCATTTTTGAGGAGCGGTTGTGAACGCGCATAATTCTTTTACAGAACGTTTTGGCATTCAGCCTATTATTCAAGCGCCGATGGCTGGTGTTTCTACGCCGCAATTGGCTGCTGCAGTTTCAAACGCTGGTGGTCTCGGCTCATTGGGGATTGGTGCTAGTTCGGTAGCGCAAGCTCAGCAGTTGATTAGGGAAACCCGCTTGCTTACCAATGCGCCGTTTAATGTGAATGTATTTTGTCATGCACCTGCTCAGCGTGATGCAATAAAAGAACATGCTTGGTTACACCATCTGGATGAGTTATTTGTTGAGTTGGGTGCAAAAGCACCAACCCAAATCGATGAAATCTATACCAGTTTTATCGAAGATGAAGCCATGTTCAACATGCTGCTGAATGAACGCCCTGCGGTGGTGAGTTTTCATTTTGGCTTGCCATCAAGTGAAAAACTTAGCGCCCTAAAACAAGCTGGTATTTATACCATCGCTACTGCAACTAATTTACAAGAAGCACAGTCTATTGAGCTCGCTGGGATTGATGCCATCGTTGCGCAAGGTATTGAAGCTGGTGGGCATCGCGGTATGTTTAATCCTGCGCTTATAGATGAACTCTTAAGCACTTCAGAATTGGTCAGATTACTAGTGCAACAGACCCAATTACCTGTCATTGCCGCTGGAGGCATTATGGATGGGCAGGGAATTAAAGCTGCTCTCGATTTGGGCGCAGTTGCAGCGCAGCTTGGCACCGCCTTTATACTTTGTCCTGAATCTGCGGCAAATGCTAGCTATCGCGAAAACCTCAAAAGTGAGCGAGCAAGTTTCACCAAACTGACTTCTGTGCTGTCTGGTCGGCCCGCTCGCGGAATCGTTAATCGCTTCATTACTCACGGTGAATCAATAGAGGCACCAACACCCGCGGCATATCCGGTTGCTTATGATGCGGCCAAGCAGCTTAATGCGATTGCCAACAAACTCGATAATCATCAGTTCGCGGCACAATGGGCTGGTCAAGGCGCACCTTTCGCACGCGAAATGCCCGCCGAGAGATTAATCAAAATCTTGATTGATGAGCTGTATGTAAGTTAGCCATTTTACCCGTTATAGAGGTTGGCGAGGCTGCATTGTGTAAGGGCTTATATTATTAAAAAGTGAGTTTAGTTTTTGTGTGTGGTTCAGTTTTTAGTTGTTTGAATCCACGTATCAGGCTGGTTTATATATGGGAGCGTTAGAACTAAGCCGTAAATTCTATTGGTATTTCACGGCCTTGCTTTCACACCGTATCAGTACAACGGTCCGTCAGGTGCGTACTCAATAATGTGATGAACTGCTACACTGTTTTTGGTTATTTTTGAATTTAAGATTATTTTTTTATGCAGCGTCCACCACTACGTCAAGCCAAAACCATCGATAACGTTTTTAATAGTGCTTATTGGCACCTTGGCCAGCAAGACTTTACCATTAACGAAATTCGCACCAAGCTTGAGCGTAAAACCGACAATCAACAATGGATTGATACCGTACTCGCCAGACTCATTGAGGGCGGATATTTAAAAAGTGATTTTGACTTTGCGGTACGTTACTGCGAGTTAGCTTTTAGTAACGAAATCGGTATCGGTGCCATAAGGCGTAAGTTACAGCTGCGCGGCGTGAGTGCTACAGAGATTGATACCGCGATAGAACAAGTGATGCACGAGCAAACAGTGGACCTTTTTGAGTTAGCCACATCGCGATTGTTGAGTCGGTTTGAAAATTTCTATGGCACCAATATAGAAAAAGTCTATTCCCAGATGACCACAAAAGGTTTCTCTCGAGCTGAAATTGATCACGCATTAGCACAACATCCACAACGTGAAACCCTGCGCAGTAAATTAGCCCTCAAAGCCGACAAAGCAGATTTAACCACTGAAATAATCAAGCTGTTTAATAAAGGCAAAGGTAAAACTCTTATCTTGCAGGAATTAAAGCAGCGATTGATTGATGTAAGCGACTTTGAAGAAACCTTGTACCAACTAACGCTAACAGAACACGTCGATTTTTATCAAAGCTGCAAAAATGAACTGGCTAAAAAACGCTATAACTTAGCGGACTATAAAGAAAAGTCGAAAGCGTATGCCTATTTATCCCGTAAAGGATTTGGCAGTGATGAAATAAAAGAGGCAATGACGCTAGATGATGAGTCATAACGTTTACCGCCGATATCACTGAGACAACGGATATCGGCAGACTTCTTATGATTCACTACTCACGATTTTTTATTCACCATTCACCATTCACCATTCACCATTGCACTTTTACTGACTTAAACGATGGCTAACAGCTAACATCTACAGCCTCATCATCATGTTATTTAACGCGTTATTTTCAGTTTGATGGGCGTTATTAATACTGCTTTGCCAGATGCAACGGGTCGAGTATCGCTTTGAGTTTCTCTTCGTCCAAATCGGTTTCTTCAAGTGCAATGGCTAATACTGATTTATGTTCTTTGTCTGCACGTTTAGCAATTTTTGCGGCCATATCGTAACCCACCACTGAATTAAGTGCGGTAGCCAGAATAGGGTTTTTCTCCAATGCCTGGGTCAAATGCTCGACATTGGGTTGAAACTCGGCAAACACTTTGTCGGTCATGGCCTGGCAGGCATGGGTTAATAAATCAATACTGGACAGTAGCTTGTCGGCAATCAGTGGCAGCATCACATTCAACTGAAAATTACCCGATTGCGCCGCGATGGTGATGGTTGTTTCATTGCCAATGACTTCAGCGGCAATCATGGCTACCGCTTCTGGGATAACGGGGTTAACCTTACCGGGCATTATCGATGAGCCCGGTTGCAGTGCCGTTAAGCTAATTTCTTGTAACCCTGCTACAGGGCCAGAGTTCATCCAACGTAAATCATTGGCGATTTTCAATAACGTAACCGCTAACCCTTTGATCGCCGAAGCCATGGCTAAGGTGTGATCTTGGCTACTCATATATAACGCAGGCATTACCGCCGCCTGCCAAGGGATTTTATCTTGCTGTTGTAAATCATCACATGCAAGTTTGGCAAAATTGGGGTCACAATTAACGCCAGTGCCAACCGCTGTGCCGCCCAATGGCAATTGATGCAGGCTCAGCTCAACTTGCTGAATTCGAGCTTGAGCACTGTTTAGCTGTTGTTGCCAACATTGCAGTTCTTGACCAAGCGTAATCGGCATGGCATCCATTAAATGGGTGCGACCGGTTTTGACTGTATTGGAATACTCATCGGCCAAAAACGCTAATCTGTCATTCAAGCCCTTAATGGCCGGATACAATAAGCCCTTTAATTGCCTAACCGTACTAATATGAATACAGGCAGGCACCACATCGTTACTGCTTTGCCCCATATTGACATGATCATTAGGGTGAACCTTTGCCTGCAAAATATCGCTGGCGAGGCTGGCAATGACTTCATTAACATTCATATTAGAACTGGTGCCAGAGCCTGTTTGGAACAAATCAATCGGAAAATGCTGCGAAAAATGAAGCTTCTTAGCGGCGATAATCGCTTGTTGAATTGCTTTGGCCATGGCGCTATCTAATAAACCGAGTTGGCTATTAGCCTGTGCAGCAGCTGATTTTATGTCGAGTAGGGCGAGTATCGCTGGCGTCGGAAAGCGCCGCTCAGAAAACTGAAAGTTATCTCGTGCGCGTTGAGTTTGCGCCTGATAATAAACATCATCTGGCACCTGTACTTTTCCCATACTGTCATATTCTATACGCATCTTACTCATAAGGTTTCTGACTCGATTTTTGATTTGGATATGTTAGTGTGTTCACTAAGCTTAGCAGGAAGTGCCAATAAACGTTTATAGGGAGATCAGTAATGAACCATTCTATGCAATTATTGAAACAGCTTGAAAGTAATGGAAAAACTTTCCGGTATTACAGCTTTGATCGATTAGCTGAACACTACGATTTAACCCGCTTACCCTTTGCGGCAAAAATATTATTAGAAAATCTACTGCGTTACGAAAATTCGGATTTTGTCCAGCCAGAGGATATTGAAATCTTGGCTCGCTGGGATCTGGATAACTGGTCAGAAACCGAAATTGCCTTTGTTCCTTCTCGAGTCATTCTACAAGATTTTACCGGCGTACCTTCAGTTGTCGATTTAGCCGCAATGCGTGATGCTATCGTGACATTGGGCGGCAATGCCGACGCGATTAATCCACTGAATCCGGTAGAGCTGGTGATTGACCACTCCGTGATGGTCGATGTATTTGCCGAAACAGGAGCACTGCAAAAAAATACCGCCATTGAGATTCAACGAAACCGCGAACGATATCAGTTTTTGCGTTGGGGTCAGCAAGCCTTCGACAACTTTAAAGTAGTACCGCCAGGGCGCGGTATCGTGCATCAAATCAATCTGGAATATTTGGCAAGAGTGGTCTTTGTTAAAGAGGATGACGATAACCTATTGTATCCCGACACCTTAGTCGGAACAGATTCTCATACTACTATGATCAACGGTTTGGGAGTATTGGGTTGGGGCGTGGGCGGCATTGAGGCTGAGGCCGCGATGTTAGGCCAACCCGTGACCATGTTGTTACCCGAAATTGTCGGATTTGAGTTTGTCGGTAAATTGCCCCCAGGAGTTACCGCGACTGATCTAGTGTTAACGGTAACCGAACAGCTGCGCTCATTTGGCGTGGTAGGTAAGTTTGTAGAATTTTTTGGTGCCGGTGTTGATCAATTAACCTTGGCCGATAGGGCAACCATTGCCAATATGGCGCCAGAATACGGTGCTACTTGTGGCATTTTCCCGATTGACCAACAAACGTTAGATTACCTCAAGCTTACCGGTCGTGATCCAGAGCGTATCGCGTTGATCAAAGCGTATCTTAAACAGATGGGCATGTGGGCCAGCGCATCCGACAACAAAGCCAGTTATCACGCCAGATTACAACTGGATTTAGGCAGTATTGTGCCTTCTATCGCTGGCCCCAAAAGACCACAAGACAGAATTGCACTTGAGCAAGCTGGAGTCAGTTTCCGCCAATGGTTGGATAGTCAAATCCCTGTGAGCCACATCGACGCCGAAGGTAAAGACGAGTTGGCAAGCGAGGGTGGTCCATCGGTGCAAGTACCCGTCGCCGATGGTAGTACTGGTGTTGCTTGTCGTTATCGAGATAAAGACTTTGTGCTGGAAGCCGGCGCGGTGGTGATAGCGGCGATAACCAGTTGTACTAATACCTCTAATCCATCGGTGTTAATCGCAGCCGGATTATTGGCCCGAAATGCGCGTAAAAAAGGCTTACAGGTTAAACCTTGGGTGAAAACCAGCTTTGCACCTGGCTCACAGGTAGTGACGGATTATTTAATAAAATCGGGTCTTAATGTCGATCTAGATGCGCTAGGTTTTCAGTTGGTTGGCTACGGTTGTACCACTTGTATTGGTAATTCTGGTCCATTGCCTCAGCCCGTTAGTGAAGCGATACAACAGGGCAGATTGAAGGTGTGTTCGGTATTATCGGGCAACCGTAACTTTGATGGCCGCATCCATCCAGAAGTACAAGCCAATTACTTAGCATCGCCGCCGCTGGTGGTGGCGTATGCATTGGCCGGTAATATGAAAGCCGATATGGTCACAGAAGCACTTGGCGAAGATGTTGATGGTAATGCGGTTTATTTAAAAGATATCTGGCCAGATAATCAGGAAATCCAACAGGTCATGGCCAGCGCGGTACAAAGCGAGATGTTTGTTTCCCGCTATGCCGATGTATACAGCGGCGACGCAGACTGGCAAGGGCTTGAAGTGGTGCAGAGCCAAAAATATAACTGGCCAGATTCCACCTATGTTAAACAGCCGCCATTCTTTGATGGGATCAGTGCTGAAGTACCGAAAATTATGGCTATCGACAATGCCCGTTGTTTGCTTAAGTTAGGTGATTCGGTCACTACCGACCATATTTCACCTGCGGGGTCTATTGCACCAGACAGCCCAGCCGGAGACTATTTACAACAAGCTGGAGTCGCCATTAAAGACTTTAACTCTTACGGTTCACGCCGTGGCAACCATGAAGTAATGATGCGCGGCACCTTTGCCAATGTAAGGCTAAAAAATCTGCTGGCACCGGGGACCGAAGGCTGTTGGACACGTTTAATGCCTAACGGTGAGTCGATGACTGTATTTGATGCCGCTATGCAGTATCAAAAGCAAGGTACGCCTTGTATTGTGCTTGCCGGTAAGGAATATGGCACTGGCAGCTCGCGGGACTGGGCGGCAAAAGGGCCTGCACTGTTGGGGGTCAAAGCGGTTATAGCGCAAAGTTATGAGCGTATTCACCGTTCTAATTTGGTTGGAATGGGTATCTTGCCACTGCAGTTTATGCCTGATGACAGCGCACAATCGCTAAACCTCACAGGTGAAGAGCAATTTAGCATTCCAGCGGTAAGCGCCGAACAGAAAACCGTTAATGTATCAGTGACCGACAAAGCGGGTAAGCAACATTCGTTTGAAGCTAAAATCCGCATTGATACCCCTAATGAGTTTAGTTATTACCAACATGGCGGCATCTTGCATTATGTATTGCGCAATTTAGCTAGATAATTTAGCTAGATCGTTTAGCTCAGTCAGCGAGGTGTTAGCGAAGTAATTAACTGCTTTAGATAACGTGTAAATACCCTGTAAATAGACCCATGTTTAACAACCTGGGTCTATTTTTTTTACTGTTTGATCATTGTATCTATTTGCATCCCGAATCAACCAATATGCTGGAAAACATAATACTTTCAGTCCTGTTTAAGCGTAAATCGCTCTTGGAAGCACAAAATGCGTTAGTGTTTTTTGCGTTAATCGAAACATGATATATATAGCAGGGCTAGTTAGATAAATAGGTGGTATGTTGTTCATGGGGTTATTGTTGAAGATAAAACGTATTATCTTCATTATTAGCCTATTGATGGGTTGATCAATCCATCAATATAAGCAAAATCCGTTATTTTACATGCAGCATTTAAAAGAATGAGTTTATTATTTTTCAGTAGCCCTCGCGTTAGTGAGAGATTGCACGGCGGTGAGTCCCAAAGGGTATGGGTGAGGGATCTACAGCAGACTTTTGACTCCCTAGTAAGATTACCGTTAATTCAGAATGGCTAAAAATATTATGGAACATAAACGATACTTTCTAATCCTTTCAGTTATCTTTGGCATTGAATTCCTAGTTATTTCTATATCGCCTCATGACCGAGCCGATTGGGCGCTTGAGAATGTATTAGTTGTCTTATCTGCCATCTTCATTTTTTTTACGTATAAGAAATGCCCATTATCGCGACTCTCTTATAGTTTGATATTTGCCTTTATGAGCTTGCATGAAATAGGTTCATATTATACTTATTCCAATGTTCCCTATGATGCATTTTTAACGTCGTATTTTAACTTTAGCCTTAATGAATATATGGGCTGGACCAGGAATAATTTTGATAGATTGATTCATTTGGCATACGGTCTTTTATTGGCATACCCGGTTAGGGATTTGTATTGTCGAATTGCTGGTTTGAAAGGCTTTTGGAGCTATTTAACGCCTTTAAATCTTATTATGGCAACATCGATGCTATATGAATTGATTGAGTGGGGCGCCGCCGAGACATTTGGTGGCGAGCTAGGAATGGCGTATTTAGGCACACAGGGAGATGTTTGGGATGCACATAAAGATATGGCCCTGGCAAGTCTTGGCGGTTTTATAGCGATGGCGATAACCCTTTTTATCCATTCACGTATTCAAAAAGACTTTCGAGAGCAATGGGCATTGAGCGTAACGGTAAACAATAAAGGATGTTAAGCAAAGCAGACTTGTTATGGTTGCTCAGGCCTTTTATGACCTGCGGCCACTAACGTCGTGGTGCTTCACCCACACCAGACCAAGAGGAAACCAACGGCTGTTCCCTCTTGGATCTCCCAGCCGCCACATCAAAATTATCTGAAAAGCGATAATTTCGCGACGTGGTCTGATCCAGCTTTTAACTTCGTCTGAGTGTTCTCCGGCCTTATTCGAAAATGCTAACGCTTCAGATGGGGCGTCCCTTCCCCTCCAAAGCTAGCCAGACATCCATGTCTGGGCTCACGTCATTTTCTTCAACGGCCTCAAGTTCAGAGTTGAATTTGAACATTTTAAAATCAAGAAAACTAACTCGCTTGTGCCCCAAAGCTTGTTAGAGAACATCTAATTTAAACTTTGCTCGAACATAGTTATCGCTAGTTTATGAAAGCACTATTTTGAAATAAATTTATCTACGATTAACATCATAAAATCTTTGCGACAGTACACTGTGTTTTTATACAGTTATAATTCATTTGTGTTAAAACAACAGTGTTGTTTCTCGTTATGTAATTGCGAAAATTCTTGGTTTTACCTAAAGGATAATTCTATCTAATTGAATTAGCTGATTTTTGTTAACATATCTGCTCTGCATAACGAGTTTGTATTATTCTCGATTATCTAAATTCTCGCTTTTGCCTAGACTAAAAGGTGATTGATTTGGGTTATTTAAGCTGATAAGTTACTAAAATTATTAATAATTAAAGCCATTTGGATGTTGTGTTTTGGTGAGCTTCTCAGGATGTTTATCGGAATTCTCGCTAATACGCCGTTAGCCTTACAAGGATAGGTATGAAGAAAACTGCATCAATGATATTTGGCTTCGTTTTGATAGCGGGGATAGGTTTTGGAATTTATTGGATTGTCTCTCAAATTTGGGGACAATTTAAACTTCTTGATCCAAAGGTTTCAGTCGGCTTATTAACGGCGGCAACAACAGTAATAGTTGCAACTTCAACTATTGTTTTGGGTAAATATATAGAACGGAAAAAAGATATTGAAGCGCATTATAGACAAAAGAAAACTGAAATATATGATGAGTTTCTATGTGAGTTTTTTAAAATATTTCATTCTGATATAGATAATGAAAACGAAGAAGCAAATCCAGATCTTGTTGTTTTTCTCCGAGAGTGGCAAAGAAAAATGATTCTCTGGGGAGGTCAGGATGTATTATCAAAATATATTGCTTGGATGGGGCATTTAAAGAAAGGAAACCCAGATGCTAAAACCATGTTCATGATGGAAGAGTTTTTTTTAGAAATCAGAAAAGACCTTGGTCATAAAAATAATAAATTAGTAAAAGGCTCATTCATACACCTAATTCTTCAGAACCCTGAGCTTTTCATGGTTATGGCTAAAGATAATCCAAATCTTACATTAGCAGAACTCGGAGAAGCAGAAATTGCGCTGCAAGGCTAACTAATAAGGATAGGCCGCGCGAAGCCGCGTCCTTATCCCAAGTGTTGAACAAGCCCGAACACGTGAGATGTGACTCTTTATTATGTAATTAACAGTTCGAGAAAACGCGCTGTTTGATGTGATTGTTAGCTAGCTACTTTTCAGTAGGCAGCAAGTTTCCTTAGCCTCTTTGCTAATTAGTTAACTCGCTATATTTCAGTATCTTAAATTAACCCTCCACGGTATTCAGTTAAGCCATTATCCTTATTATCATGTTCAACATTAGGTTCAGGGTATTAAGTTTGTCGGTCGTTTCACTATGCCCATAAAGTGCATTGGTTGCTGACAACAGGGGCAACGGCGTGTTGCTAATCTGCGCTTTATCTCGGGAATGATTGGAAATACAGCCCCAGCAACCGCCAGCATCAGTTGTATTTGTAGCCTGAGTTTTTTAGCATTGCCTCTGAGTAATCCATAGTCTCTCACTCGTCGTAACCCTTTCGGTAATACGTGTTGCAGTATTAACCAGAGAAATTCAGTAGCGGGTAAGGTTCGTACTTTTGTAGACTGAGTTTGACTGTCTTTATACTCAAAACTAACAAGCCCATCGACATCACTTTTGATGCTTTTGTCTGGCAGTACGCCGCGATAAAGATAGCGTGATAGATATTGCAGTGCAGGCAAACCTTTACCCATATGCTGGCAATCAACCACCCACTTTTTCGGCAGTGAGGTTGGCAGTTTGAGATTCAGTTTTGCCAACTGTTCCAGTAAACGTGCGCGCCACACTTTAGCTAAATTGAAAGCGTTGAACAGGTATTTGCCCTTATTCTTTTTCCAGTGTTGTTGGGTTTTGTTGAAACTGCCCGCTGGAATAATAAAGTGAATATGCGGATGTAAATCTCGCCGCCGGCTGTGAGTATGCAGCACGCCAGTGAAACCAATATCACCGGCAAGTTTTGGTGAGTTAAGTGCAAAGTCTTTGAGCACACTGGCAGCCACTGAAAACATGGCTGGATAGAGAACTTCCGGTTGATATTTAGCAACCACACGCAGCTCATATGGCAAAGTAAATGTCACCATAAAGTAATCGACAGATAACAATTTAGCCTGTTGCTTAGCTAACCAATCTGCTGTGGTGTTGTACTGGCATTGGGGACAACTGCGATGACCACATGATAGCGGGAAATCTGCTGTATGAGTACAGCCCTGACAAACCCAGTGGCTAGCTCTTTGGGTGTGAACGCGACAGCTCAGCATGGCATTAATGGCATGGCGCATTGATGTTGTTATTTGGCCATCATAAGCTTGATTAAACGCATCAAGATGGTCACGTAAAATATCGATAAACTTCATATCTCGCACTCCCACTTCAACACCAAATTATTAGTGAGCTGGTTAACCGACAAGGCCGTGTTTTTACGGGTAATATGAGTGAGACGTGTATACCTTGCTGTGGTGTTTAGGCTGTTGTGACCGAGCAAGTGTTGTACTGAGCGTAAATCTAATCCTTGCTCTAGCAAATGAGTCGCATAGCTGTGACGTAAATTATGTGGACTGATAGATTTGTGAATGTTGCACTCAGAAATCACTTTTTTCATGGCCTTTTGAATACCGCCTTTATCTATCATTGAACCTGGCTTACCATCTTTACCGGGAAAGAGGTGGCGGGGATGACGATGGGTACGCCAGTAATATCGCAGCGCAAGTAAAGTGCGTTGCGGTAAAGGTACTAGCCTATCCTTGCCGCCTTTGGCGTCACGAATATGCACCTGCATCAACGCTGAATCGATATCGCCAACCTGCAATGAAATTGCTTCACCGAGGCGCAACCCCATGCTGTATAAGGTTAAAAAGCACACTTGATATCGCAGCTTATGGGTGAGGCTAATGACGATTGAGACTTCGGCAGGGGTTAGAATATCCGGTAGGCGTTTGACCTGCGGCGGCTTAACAATGTTGAGCCACTCCCAAGATTGATTAAGGACATACCGGTAGAAAAACTGTAATCCATTGCGGTCGAGTTTTACGGTACTCCAGGAGTGAGAGGCAATTAAATCAGCAAAATAACGCTTCAAATCATCGGTTGAAAGGTTATCGGGACAGCAGTCAAAATAAGCGCTAATGCGCCTCACTGCGCGACTGTAAGCATCGATGGTAGCGGGGCGCTTGCCTTGCAGTGTTAAATTGGTAAGATGTTGTTGATAAAGAAAATCAAAGCGTTGTTGTTCGTGAGCGTCCATAGTCATACTCCTAGAAAAATGCCTCATTAGGCGGGTCTAGTAAGTATTTATGATGAAGCTAAAGATGGGCTTTTATCTTTTTCTGCCGCAGAGCGGCTTCGTTCAACAAGGCGTTTAAGCGGAACAAAAAAACAGTGGGTTACGTTTCGCTTCGCTACATATTATAACCCACAATTTTTGTCCGCTTAACGCGGCGTTATCGAATATTCGATTCCCATACTTTTCCTAACACTAGTCGTCATTTTTAGAGTTTGGTTCTAGCTCATTTTTGTCCACTAGCACGTTAGCAAAACTGCAAGAATTGATAATGTTTTTCAAGGAAGAAACTACAATATGGTCATGCTGGTTTAAACTGGTTAGGTGGAATGTTACCTGTGGTGATCAACCGTTATTGGGTGTGACGTTCCACTTTGTATCGAGAACAACAACCTTACCTAATAGTTGTTCGATGTACTCCGATGGGCGGGCTATCTCTCGTAATTTTGGCAATACATTGTTTGCGTATATTTCATGAGCTTCTGGTGATTCCCAATGCGTTACCACTAAGTAACAGTCATGGTGTTTAACATGGCGCCAAACGTGACCGCCTAAACATCCGAGTTGCGTTGACAGTTGAGGGTTCCAGATAAGTTGTTGATCTCGATTAAACCTATCAATGTCCAGTACTCTTGAGCAGTAAGCTATTCTTAATACTCCAGCACCTGAAAAATTAATCTGTAAGTCAGATATGGTTGAAACTAGTTCGAAGTAATTAACTGAACAATGACGATAAGTGGATTGTTGTTTATTACTTAAATAAATATCATCGTGGGTAGTTCTCATGAATTCACTCACGTGAAACTGAGATTCCCAAAAGCCTAAAATAATGGCTGTGGTTGACGAGGCCTCCCATCCACCTGCTTGCCCAACAAAACCGTTACACGTCGACAGCTGACTCCAGGCACTCTGACTTTGTGAAAAAGCCTCCTGTTTACCGTCATCAACCTCGCACATAATCAATTTTGCTATAGTCAAAATGGTTCCTAATATTGATGGTTCATGAGTCAATATGGCTCTTCAAAGCTGAATCTATAAGGGAACAATATCTTTGTGGTGTTGGAGTCACCACGCCCAGTGCTAGCAGCAAGCTTAACTGTTCAATACTTCTTTTTGACGGGACAAAACCATAGCAATTAACGCTTTTGATTCCGTTTTCCTTGGATAAGTTATTTCTGTTCTAGTTTGTAACTAATCTTATTGATGTACCAGGTTTTATCGCCTTGAGGTGTGCTCACTACCGCTTCATCGTCGACTTGTTTTTTGAGTAACGCGCGGGCCATGGGCGAGTCGATGGAGATGTAGTCTTTACGTTCGTCGTAAATTTCTTCTGGGCCGACAATTTTAAAGGTTTTAATGTCACCGGCGTCGTTTTCAATTTCAACCGTGGCGCCAAAAAACACTTTGCCTTCTTGCTCTGGTGCGTAATAGACAATTTTGAGTTCGGGCAGCAGCTTGCGTAAATAGCGTACTCGGCGGTCAATTTGCCTTAATAAACGCTTATTAAAAGTGTAATCAGCATTCTCGGAGCGATCACCCAAACCAGCCGCCCAAGTGACAATCTTAGTGACTTCAGGACGTTGTTCTTTCCACAGGTAGTCGTGCTCAATTCTGAGTTTATTGTAGCCTTCTAAAGTGATTAACTTAGTTTTCACGCGGTTTACTCTTAATGTGGTCGAAGAACGGTGAGGTTTTATATAAGCCGTAATATTATCATCTGTGTTTTAGCACTTCATGCCCGATGATGCATTCTTTTTATCGATTATCTATAAAGACATCATAAAGCCTTTCGTACTAGCAGCGAACTGGTGGTCTTTATGGTATCTTTGGCATAATTTTATTTTAAACCATGTCGAATTCGATTGATTATGCATAATATTGCCCAGATTATCGCTCAAGAACTTAATGTCCGTGAACAACAGGTCACAGCGACCATTGCGCTATTAGATGATGGCGCCACCGTGCCGTTTATTGCGCGCTATCGTAAAGAAGCTACCGGTGGTTTAGATGACACTCAGTTGCGTAACTTGTTTTCTCGTTTAGGTTATTTACGTGAGTTACACGACCGCCGCCAAGTGGTGTTGTCGAGCATTGATGCGCAAGGAAAATTAACCCCAGCGTTAACTCAAGCGATTAATGACGCCGACAGTAAAACCCGCCTTGAAGATTTATATCTGCCATTCAAACCAAAGCGTCGTACTAAGGGCCAAATAGCCATCGAAGCGGGTATTGAGCCGCTTGTAGATGCAGTGCTAGCCAATCGTCAATTAGATATAGAAAGTAAAGCAACTGAGTTTATTAATCCTGATGCGGGTTTTGCCGACTCTAAAGCGGTACTAGATGGTGCGCGTTTTATTTTAATGGAGCGTTTTGCTGAAGATGCAGAGTTGCTGCGTAAAGTGCGCCAGCATTTATTACAGCAAGCTGTGCTTGAAAGCCGCATGGTAAAAGGTAAAGAAAAAGAAGGCGCTAAATTCCGCGACTACTTTGAACATAATGAGCTGATGAGTAAAATCCCATCTCACCGTGCTTTAGCCATGTTGCGCGGTCGTAACGAAGGCATGTTAAGCCTATCGATGAACGCCGATCCCGATACTCAAGCGACAGAAGGCAGTTATTGTGAAGTGATTATTAGCGATCACTTTAAGTTAGAACTGACTAACTCTAGCGTTGATGAATGGTTGAAAACGGTTGTGACCTCGACTTGGCGCATTAAAGTTGCCTTGCAAATGGAAACAGAGTTTATCGCTAAGATGCGTGAAAGCGCGGAAGAAGAGGCCATTAGAGTGTTTGCCCGTAACCTGGGCGATTTATTAATGGCGGCTCCTGCTGGTGCTAAAGCAACTATGGGACTCGATCCTGGTATCCGTACTGGTGTGAAAGTCGCGATTGTTGATAACACCGGTAAGCTGGTGGCCCACACCACTATTTTCCCGCATGCGCCACAGAACTTATGGGACAAATCGATTCGTACCTTAAGTAATTTAGTGACCATGCATAAAGTTGAAATTATTGCGATTGGTAATGGTACTGGCTCGCGTGAGACCGACAAGCTAACTGGCGAGTTAATCGCTGCCGTGAAAGAAACGCATCCGACGCTGACCAAAGTGATTGTGAGTGAAGCGGGCGCATCGGTATATTCGGCCTCTGAGTTTGCCGCTAATGAGTTTCCTAATCTTGATGTGTCAATTCGTGGTGCGGTATCAATTGCGCGTCGCTTACAAGATCCGCTGGCAGAGTTAGTAAAAATTGAACCCAAAGCAATTGGCGTAGGACAATATCAGCATGATGTAAGCCAAAGCCAGTTATCGCAGTCGCTTGATGCCGTCGTTGAAGACTGTGTTAACGCTGTAGGTGTTGATTTAAATATGGCATCAGCGCCGTTATTAGCTCAAGTTGCTGGCTTAACCAAAACCTTAGCTAAAAACGTGGTTGATTTTCGTGACGCTAATGGTCAATTTACCAATCGTAAGCAGTTATTGAGTGTGGCTCGTTTAGGGCCTAAAGCTTATGAGCAAGCTGCGGGTTTTTTACGTATCCGTAATGGTGATAATCCATTGGATTCATCATCTGTTCATCCAGAAGCTTACAGCCTAGTTGAGTCGATTGCTGGTGCTAAGCAATTGCCATTAACTGAACTGATTGGTAATAGCGATTTGTTAAAACAGATTAATGCTGCCGATTTTGTTACCGACGCATTTGGTGTGCCGACCATTAATGATATTTTAGCCGAACTAGACAAACCAGGACGCGACCCGCGTGGTGAGTTTAAAACGGCTACGTTTAAAGACGGCATAGAAGAATTGAAGCACCTTAAAGTCGAGATGATTTTAGAAGGTGTAGTCACCAACGTGACCAACTTTGGTGCCTTTGTTGATGTGGGTGTGCATCAAGATGGTTTAGTGCATATTTCATCGTTAACCGACAAGTTTGTTAGTGACCCACATACAGTGGTTAAAGCCGGTGATGTGGTTAAAGTGAAAGTGATGGAAGTGGATATTGAGCGTCGTCGTATTGCGTTAAGCATGCGTCTTGATGAAAAAATTGATACTGAAAAAGCAATCAGACAGTCGCAGGGTAAGCCACAAAACAGTTACCAGAAAAAGCCTGCTGCGGGTAAATTTTCAGTCAATACCAAGAGTTCTGGTCATAATAAACCAGCCAGTAAACCGGTTAAAGCACCACAAAATGCGGCTATGGGTAATGCGTTTGCTGATGCCTTTGCCAAGATAAAAAAATAATCAATTATACGGTGTGGTAAAACACATTTAGCTAATATATTGATTATAAAGCCTTTGCACTTATGTGTAAGGGCTTTTTTTTAGCTCATTTTTATATTTTGAAACTGAATATAACCACACAGCAATAATTCAGTTTTTATTCAGTGGATCTTAAGTGTTTTAGTTGAATATCAGCGCCAGTCGAGTTTATTGCGAGTGGCAAAATTGAAATTACTAACGAAAACATTATCCAGTATCACCCCAAAGAGCATCAGTTACGAGGCGATGACCTGCATTATCGCTGTCTATTTTGGCTTGGTATTAAATTTTCCGATAATCCGTAAAATCTATCAGTTATCAGCAGATGGTCATGTGCTGTTTTCTTTGTCACCTGCATTGTTATTAAGCAGTTGTTTTATGCTTATTTTTAGCTTATTTGCTTTTAAATTTGTTTTTAAACCCGTGATGATTGTGTTGTTACTGACATCGTCAGCGGCCATGTATGCGATGTTGCAGTACAACGTGATGTTTGATTACGGCATGATTGAAAATATTTTTGAAACCAATTCTGGTGAAGCTTTTTCATATATAAGCTTACCTTCAATTAGCTATGTGATGGTGTTAGGGGTAATACCTTCTGTTTTGTTATACCGCACTAAATTATCGAGTGGTCCGTCACTGGCCAAAATAGTGCTTCGTCGCGCTGGCTTTACAATATTCAGCGTGGTGTTAGTCGGGTTGATGGTGCTGTTTTTTTACAAAGACTATGCGTCAGTGGGGCGCAATAATAATTATCTGAATAAGATGATTATTCCTGCACATATTTATAATACGGTTAAATACCTAAACAACCGTTACTTTACCGAAAAGTTAACCTTTGACCCTATTGGTCAAGATGCACAGCTAACCCCAAGCGTGAATGGCAAACCGACCCTTATGGTGCTTGTTGTCGGTGAAACTGCCCGTGCAGAAAATATGGCGTATAACGGTTACCAACGTAACACCAACCCATACACAGAAAACCTAGGCATGATTGCCTTACAGAATGTGTCGTCGTGTGGCACGGCTACCGCGCATTCGTTACCGTGCATGTTCTCAAACCTCATCCATGACAATTACAATCGTGAAGTTGCTGATGCACGAAATAATGTGCTTGATGTAGTTAAGGCGGCTGGTGTTAACGTGACATGGTTTGAAAACGATGGCGGCGATAAAGACGTAGGAGCCCGCATTAATAAGATTGATATTTCGCCGAGCGAGCCAAATCCATTATGTGATGGTTTAAGTTGTTATGACGAGATTTTAGTTGAAAAACTTAGCCAAAAATTACAACAAGACAGCCAAGCCAGTGCGCTGTCGGGTAAAGGTTTAGAAAATCAATTTATCGCTTTGCATACTATTGGTAGCCACGGACCAACATATTGGCAGCGTTACCCAGCCGATAAGGCGTTATTTACCCCAGCTTGTAGCCGCAGCGACATTGAAAACTGTAGTGACCAAGAGATTGTTAACGTTTACGACAATACTATTGCTTATACCGATTTTGTGTTGGCAGAAACGATTAATGTACTTAAGCAATATCAAGACAAATATAACGTCGCGCTGGTGTATTTATCTGACCATGGTGAATCATTGGGTGAAAGTGGAATGTATTTACACGGTACGCCTTACAGTATTGCGCCGAGCCAGCAAACTCATGTGCCTTGGTTTATGTGGTTACCACAAGACTACACACAAGCTAAAGACATTGACCGTGAATGTGTTGCCGAGCATGCATTAAGTGGCTCGTACTCACATGACAACTTGTTCCATACATTGTTAGGACTTTACGGCGTCAGCAGCTCGGTACGTGATCCTAAGTTAGATATCACCACCGATTGTAAAATGAACTAGGGATATACCGATGACAATTTCAGTTTCATCGTCTACGTCAGATGATAATGTTACAAAGAATACGGCAAAGAACGCGACAGCCAAGCAGCCAAAAATTGTGGTGAAACGCCATGGCATTATGCGCTTGCTGTATACCTGCAAACATACCTTTAATGGTTTAAAGTGGATGTGCCGTAATGAAGCGGCATTTCAGCAAGAGTTAATGCTGTTTATTCCATTAACTGTATTTGCTTATATGGCAAATATTAGTGCAGCGCAATCTGCCATGTTAGTGCTGGCGTTGCTATTTGTATTGTTTGCAGAACTGGTTAACACTGCAGTAGAAGTAGTGGTTGACCGTATTGGCCTGGAGTTTCATGAATTATCTGGGCTAGCCAAAGATATAGCCTCTGCATTTGTGTTTCTCAGCATGCTGATGGCAGCGATTGTTTGGTGGGTTGTTTTGTGGGCATAATTGCTTAGTTGAGCGTTAATCTGTCCGCAACGTGTCGGCTGTTAACTTAACTCTATGGCTAGCATAGAGATAAGTTTGCTCATGGTAGTTTGTTATCTCGAGTTTAGGTTACTTCGTTTGGACTGCATCACTCGTAATATGGATATAGGCGCAATTATGATAAAGGACACTCAATGAAAGTGTTGTTAATTGAAGACTCTGAAGCACTTCGTCGCGGCATTAGAGTTGGGTTAGATCATTTAGGTTATACCGTTGATGAAACAGGTGATGGTTCTGAGGGCTTAAGCATGGCGCTCACAAATTCTTATGATTTCATTATTTTGGATCTCATGCTGCCTAATGTAGATGGTCTGAGTTTACTTAAGAGTATTCGTAAATTAGGTAATCAGTCTAAGGTCATTATTTTATCGGCTAAATCACAAGCTGAAGATCGTGTTACTGGCTTATTGGCGGGTGCTGATGATTATCTGAGTAAACCATTTTCGTTTGACGAATTACAAGCCAGATTACTTTGCCTAGGCCGCCGTGGTGAACTCAATCAACAAGTTAAAACTATTTGTGTTGCGAACTTTGTTTTAGACACAAATAACAAATCACTTCATGCAGATGGCCATTACATCGACTTAACCAAAAACGAATTTAAAATTGTTGAATATTTATTTAGTAACCCTAAGCAAGTACTTAATCCTGAACAAATCAGCGAAGCAGTAGTGGGTTCATTTAATCATTTATCGAAAAATACTATCGAGGCTCATTTATCGTCAGTGCGTAAAAAAGCTAAAGCCGTTGGGGTGACGCTACCGATAAAAAATAAACGTGGTTTTGGTTATTTTGTAGGTGAACATTAATGAGATCGTTAACCACAAATCTAGTGAATACCATGACCTATGTGGTATCAGCCATGTTGATTTTGGTGTTTTTGGCGATTGATATCAGTATCGATAATTGGGTTGATGTTGAATTTGATAGCGCGTTAACAGACAAGTCTAACTACCTAAAGACCTTAGTTAAAGTGACGCCAGAAGGCACCGAGTTTGATTTTGCTGGCGAGTTTATGCCTGAATTTGGCACCTCGACTAAAGCAAGCTTTTTTCAGTTGTGGCAAGGCTCAAGCGTGTTTGAACGATCTGAATCGTTGCGTAATTTCGAGGGGGTCGATTTACTTAAAAAAGACATGCCGATCAATAGTGCCTTTTTTGCTGATGTAGTGTTACCAGATGGTCGAGACGGTCGCGCTATGGTGTCTTATTTTGAGCCGCAAGTACCTAAAGTCGATCGTGAAATTATAGGTCAAGTCGAACCAATGTGGTTAACCATAGCCATTACCACAGAAGATTTATCGCAAATTTTGGTGATCATCGATTCTAGTTTAGCCATTGGCTTACTACTGGTGATTGTATTGATCCGCTGGGCCGTAGTGAAGGTGATTCATCGTGGTTTGACTCCGTTGAACGAATTAAACGTGTCGCTAAAAAGCGTTGATGTCACTAAAAAATACATCCCACTGTCTAGCGAATCAGAACGTTATCTTGAAATTGAACCGATACGTAATGAGTTGAATAAGTTTGTCAAAATTAGCCAACAATACCTACAAACAGAAAAGCGCATTACTGCCGATATCGCTCATGAACTGAAAACGCCCATCAGTGAATTGATTAGCTTGAGCGAGATTTATATTCGTTATCCGGATGATCAGCGTATTGGCGTGAGCTATAAGCAAGATGTACTCAGTATTAGTTTACGGATGAAAACAATCGTCAATAATTTATTACTATTGCAGCAAGCCACATCAGAAAATATTAATCTGCATCGCCAACATATCAATATCAAAACCGTGATGGATCAGGTTATTAATGAATTAGCATTTAAGTATTCAACTATTCACTCTCGTTTGAATATTGAAAATAGTGTTTTGGATCCAAGCGGCCTTGCCGATGAGTTTTCTTTGCATCTCATTTTGACCAATTTATTTGATAATGCACTGTATTACAGTCCGCCGAAGTCATCGATTAAAATAAGGTTAGTTGCTGATAATAAAGGCTTAAGATTCAGTATTGAAAATCAATTAGTCACCAGTATCAACGCGAATGATTTAGAGAGGCTTACTCTACCATTATTCCAGGCGGAGCAATCGCGTTCAAACAGCGAGAGGCATGGATTGGGGTTGGCCATTGTTGAAAACATTGCCAAAGTGAATGGATTTGAGTTTAGCTTTGAATTAGTTTCGGATGACAAAATTATGTTTGCTGTGTTGATTCCGAATGGTCATGCGGCAATGGTGTAAATCTATGCAAAAAATCTTCAAAAAAACAGAATTTAACTGACTGTAAATAAGATGTTAATATATGTTATTACGCCCTGAACTTAATGCCCTTGCTAAGGTCTTAGGCTCAGATGGTTTTTGTTACTGTGTCTTTTAGTCGTTCAGTTACGATAAAGATATTGAAAATTTTGCAAAAAATCCTGTTTTAAATCGCTGAGTAAACAAGGTTTTCAGTAACACGATAAGCTTAAGTTGCCCTTAAGATAAGCATACTAGTCTATTACCCAGTAATAATGTTATTACATTTGGGATAGCTTGTTGCGAATTTAATTGCACATGAAGCCTAAAAATAATAATAATTTTGGAGCAATAAATGGCTGTAAATTTCTTTAGTCTTGGTACCAATTCAAGTGAGTTTAGTACAAAAAAGACTTCGAATAATTTATTTCAAGCAATTGTTATATTTAGTGTTATCTCTCTTCTTATAATGAGTTTGAGCCGTATTGGCTTGTCTTTATGGCAAGCTGAACGGGTATCCGATGCCCAAGGTTGGGGCTACATTTTACTGCAAGGTTTACGGGTCGATTTTGCCTCTTTATGTTGGCTGTGGGGTATTGCAGCACTCGGAACCGTGGTATTTGCTGGTGAGCATTTAGTTGGCCGTGTTTGGCTGATGATATTACGCGTATGGCTCACACTAGGTTTGTGGGTGGTGGTTTTTCTTGAGGCATCATCGCCGTCGTTTATTGCTGAATATGGTTTTAGACCTAACCGTTTATATGTTGAATATCTGGTTTATCCAAAAGAAGTGTTATCGATGTTATGGGCAGGGCGTAAAGGCGAGCTTATTTTATCGGCGCTGATCACCGTGGGTACCTTATGGGGTGGCTGGTGGTTAAGTGGAAAATTAACGCAATATATTCGTTTTCCTAAATGGTATTGGCGTCCAGTGCTTGCGGTTATCGTCATTGCTATTACGGTGCTAGGTGCGCGGTCATCATTGGGGCATCGACCTCTTAATCCTTCATTGGTGGCATTTTCAGACGATCCTTTAGTTAATTCTTTAGTGTTGAATTCCTCTTTCTCATTAATCTTTGCAATTAAGCAAATGAGTAACGAAGAAGATGCATCGAAAGTGTATGGCAAGTTAGCCGACGAAAAAGTGATCGACATTGTGCGCCGTGAAAGTGGCCGACCACTGAGTGCATTTACCTCATCGACCATACCGACGTTGTCATTTAATCAAGCCAGCTATACCGGTAAACCAAAGAACCTTGTGATCATTTTACAAGAAAGCTTAGGTGCACGTTTTGTGGGAAGTTTAGGTGGCTTACCGTTAACGCCTAATATTGATGAGCTTTCTCAACAAGGGTGGTTTTTTGAAAATTTATACGCTACTGGTACACGTTCAGTAAGAGGTATAGAAGCGGTGACAACCGGTTTTACACCTACGCCAGCACGTGCAGTTGTGAAACTCGGTAAGAGTCAAACAGGCTTTTTTACCATCGCTGATTTATTGAAGCAACATGGCTATACCACGCAGTTCATTTATGGTGGTGAAAGCCATTTTGATAATATGCGCAGCTTCTTTTTAGGCAATGGTTTTACTGATATTGTTGATCAAGGTGACTACAAAGACCCAGCGTTTGTGGCGTCTTGGGGGGTGTCTGATGAGGATTTGTTGTTTAGAGCAGACGAAGAGTTTTCGCGGATGCACAAACAGGGTAAACCATTCTTTAGCTTAGTGTTTAGCTCAAGTAATCATGACCCATATGAGTTCCCTGATGACCGTATTGAGTTGTATGAACAACCACAATACACCATGCATAACGCGGTGAAATATGCCGATTATGCAGTGGGTGAGTTTTTCAAAAAAGCTAAAAAATCAGATTACTGGAAGGATACCTTATTCCTGATTGTTGCAGATCATGACAGTCGAGTGGGTGGCGCTGCACTAGTACCAGTGTCTCGTTTCCGTATTCCTGGGCTTATTTTAGGTGACGGGATTGATGCGAAGCGCGATCCACGTGTTGTGAGCCAAATTGATATGTCACCGACGTTAATTTCGTTGCTGGGTATTTCGGATAGTTATCCAATGCTAGGCCGTGATTTAACTAAAATGCCAGACTCATGGCCGGGTCGAGCGATGATGCAGTATGACAAAAACTTCGGTTTACTGGAGGGAGATAAAATGACTATTTTACAACCTGAATTACCTCCTGAAAGTGTTACTTATGATTTTGTTACTGAAAAACTGACTCCGACAACATTGAATGAACCTCAAGCAGAAGCAGCATTAGGCTGGGCATTATGGGGCAGTTTAGCATACAACAAAATGTTGTACCGTACGGCTAATTCAGAGGCAAAACCGACACTGTCTGATATTACTACGGAAGTATCACGCTAATATTTGTAGTTGAGACTCATTATTTGGAGCGGATTGCTGTTGATAAAATTGACCAATCCGTTGACCAAATTGTTGGTAGGTAGCTTTGGATACACCAGTGTCTAGCGCTTGGCGTTGACGGGGTTCTGGTGTTGTTTTAGCGTTTGTAGATTGTGTTTTTAGTTGAATATCTTTACGTTGCAGCGCCGGGGTTTGGCTAGCCATGATTCTAATGACTTGAGGCCGAATGACTGGCGAAGCAATTGCTTTAGACTCTACCGCTTGTTGAGTGGCACTTTGCTGTTGTCGTTTAGCTTGCTCTTGCTGCTGTTTTTTCTCTGCGACAGTGTAAGGCGTAGCACGTTCATTTTGTTGATTTAATGGACGTTCTGCATGCTCTTTTGTCGGTTCTTGTGGCGGGATAATCGGCGGTTTTTGTTGATTGTCCACTCGCGCAAGATCCGTCGCAACATTTGAAGTTGCTAACGGTATTTGTGGATAATGAGTGGTAATTATCATGTTGACCTTGTCAATACGACGCCTTGACTAAATTATAGACAACATTTGGCTAAGGCTAAAGTGCTATTAAGATATTTTTAGCGGTATTTTGTGATCCACGGTAATAAATGGTCTAAAAATGCATCAGGATGCGAAATGAACGGCGCATGGGATGCTTTATGGAGCAGCACATCTTCAATGTTGTCACTGCTTGGTAATGACGAGATAATCTTTCTCGGCACCAAACTATCTAACTTTCCCCAAATTCGTAACCATGGCCGCTGTATTTGAGTGATCGTGGCACGTAAATCCACCTGCGCTAACATATCCAATCCTTGGGATAAACCTTGTTGTGTCGGCAATGGCTTGCTTAACACTAAGCTTTTTATTTGTTGGATGTCAGCTTTGGGGTTATCACTTCCCATGGCTTGAATCGCCAGAAATCGTTCAACAGTACGAGACAAATCGCGACTTAATTGGCTTGAAAATTGTGCCAATACATCAGGCTGAATACCAGGCCAGGCGGGGCTGATATCATCTATTCCACGAGTCATAACACTTTCGCGGGCCATAAAACATGGGGATGAGGCAATAGTGACTAATGCAGCCACTGACCCTGGGTAATCGATGGCAATTTGGCTAGCGATTAACCCACCTAGCGACCAACCAATCCAAATCGCCTGCTGTGGAAGTTGCTCTGCAAGTGCTTGTGACCATTGCGTTATGCCTCCGTCGATATTAGGACTTAACCCAAAACCCGGCAAATCCACATAATGCACTCTATACTGGTGCAATGCGTTTTTTAATGGACTAAAGACTTGGTTATTCCCCCCCCAACCGTGTAATAGCACTATGTCTTGGCCTTGTGAGCCTACGGTATCAATATGCAATGCAGGAAAACTCACGGTTAACACCTCTTTTGAGTCTATTTAATGGAATGAATAGCCAATGCCGCCAATCAATATTTCAATCGACATCACCCACATACTAGGCTTATGCCTCAAGCACATTCAGCATGCTAGGGTGATTTTACTAGGCAGTTTACCCAACCGTTGCTTGCTGTGCCAGCAAAGGATAGATCAAACGGGTTATCAGCAATTGTTTCCTAATCAAGTCCTCACAGGTGTTTGCCAAGTGTGTTTAGCGGCGAGTTTGTATCAGCATGAAGTGTGCTTAGGTTGTGGTCGCGAAATAGCTCTGCTGCAGGCTTATTGTGGAAAGTGTTTGAAACAAGAGCCCAATTATGTGGTTGCACCTTGTAGTTATCATCAAGGACTGGGACCTGTTATTGCCGCCATTAAATACCAACAGCAATGTGCACCGCTTAACGCGATAACTCAGCAATTAGCCTGTCGAATCGCATTATTAATTAAGCACGGCATTATTAGGCGTCCACAAGTGTTAATCCCCGTTCCATTACATCCAAATCGTTTACGTCAGCGAGGTTTTAATCAAGCTTGGCTCATTGCTAAAGAGTTAAGCCTTTTAACGAATATTCCTCTAGATGATCGTTGCTTAATTCGAATTGTTGATACTTTGCCACAAACGGGACTAGCGGGTAAGCAGAGGCGTAAAAACTGCCATGGTGCATTTGCATTACAACCAAACATGACATATCAGCGTGTTGCGTTGATTGATGATGTGGTCACGACTGGAACAACCGTAGATGAAATTGCAGGTTTATTTAGTCTACAGTTTATCCATGTGCAGACTTGGTGCCTTGCGCGTGCTGAAGCGCCGGGATTGTTAGATTAAATCTTTTTAAGGGTAGATTAACCTAGGTTTAGGTTAGATTAATTCGATTTGAGTAATAACGAGATTTTTTGTAAATAAAAACAATTAATTAATATTTCTTGTAGCCCATGGTATGTGGGGCATTGCCGTTTTTTTAGGGTTAAAAAAAGTTGAACTGGATCATTTTTTCGAGATCAAATCCCACGGACACTACAAAGCCAATGCAACACAGAGTATCATATGTCTAATTCTTACTAATTTACTCAGGTATTCCCTGACGGAGCAGGTTTTTATGATCACCATTACCGATACAGCTCAGGCCCATTTCGTCAAATTGTTGGCCGACCAGCCGGAAGGTACGCACATTCGTGTGTTTGTTATCAGCCCAGGTACTGCACAAGCAGAGTGTGGTGTGTCTTATTGTCCACCTGATGCCGCTGAAGCTGATGATGTAGAACTTCCATTTAATGGCTTTAGTGCAATGGTTGATGAAAAGAGCGCACCGTTTTTAGATGATGCCAGCATTGATTTTGTGACCGACCAGCTTGGTTCGCAACTGACATTAAAAGCACCTAACGCAAAAATGCGTAAAGTGTCTGGTGATGCACCATTAGTTGAACGTATTGAATATGTTATTCAATCAGAAATTAATCCACAACTTGCCAGCCATGGCGGTAACATCATGTTAGTAGAAATTACTGACGCAGGTGTTGCAGTATTGCAGTTTGGTGGTGGATGTAACGGTTGCTCACAAGTTGATATCACTTTAAAAGATGGTATTGAGAAGCAATTATTAGATATGTTCCCAACGGAATTAACTGGTGTGCGTGATGTAACAGAACATCAGCATGGCGAACATTCTTACGCTTAATCGCGTGATGAATTACTGCTAATAAACAAAGCTAAAAAATAAAAACGCGACTTTATTATGGGTCGCGTTTTTATTGGTGTCGATTAGGTTTTCGTCATCTCGTGGTTTTAGTCGTCTCGAGTGAGTACTTCGAGTAATTCAATATCAAAAAACAAATCAGAGTTTGCTGGAATACGCTCACCAATCTGGCGTTCTCCATAGGCTAAATGAGCCGGGACAGATAGCTGACGCTTGCCACCTACATTCATGCCAATAATGCCCTGATCCCAGCCTTTAATGACTCTGCCGGTACCAATGACACACTGAAATGCATCAGAAGCATCAAACTGGCTCCCGTCGGCTAATCGACCGCTATAACGAGTGGTAATTAGCGCGCCTTTAACTGCGGTTTTGCCGCTGCCAACTTCAATGTCGGTGATAATCAATTCTTGAGTCATAGTGTTCTCGTGTGTGAAGACTTGGTCTATTTAAGGTTATTTTACCCCAAGATTGGTCGCTAAGAAGTGTTCTATAGCAATGAATGTTGTAAGACGATGTTCATTACTACTTAAGTAATGATCGCCATTTTCCAGTTCGATATACTTTACGGGTTTATGTAAATCCTTAAGCGCATCATACATTTCTTCACTGTGTTGTACTCGCACCACGCGATCTTTAGTGCCGTGGATTAATAACACCGGCACGTTAATATTAGCCACTTTGCTAATAGGTGAGCGCTGATATAAATCGTCGTAATCATCACCAATTTGTTTTTTAACAATTTTACTGTTGTCGTACCGACGCGATGATTTAACTAAATATTCAAGGTCTGTCACGCCCGCAACACTAATGGCACATTGATACAGATTTGGGGTGATAGCTACGCCCATTAATGCGGCATAACCGCCATAACTCGCACCGACAATACACACGCGTTTTGGATCGCTAATACCTTGTTCGATAAGCCAGTGAGTACCATCCTCAATGTCGGTTTGCATTTCTAAGCCCCAGTTTTTAAGACCCGAATTCATGAAATTGAATCCATAGCCTGACGAGCCGCGAAAGTTCATTTGTAGCACAGCATAACCACGATTAGCTAAAAACTGCGCCCAATAATCAAACGTGGTTGAGTCATAACTAATAGGTCCGCCATGGGGGAAAATTATGGTCGGTAAGTTTTTGGCGACAATGTCTTTTGGAGTGGTGAGGAAGGCTTCAATGGCTAAACCATCACGAGCATTATAATGGACTGTTTGCGGTTGAGATAACACTTCTGGTGGCAATTGGCTGTAACGGTAAGCTATAGGGTAAAGTGCCTTTTGGTCTCTATTACCAAAGTAATACGCACCAGATTCTATAGGGCCAGTTGCATAAACGATGTAACGACGTTCATCATCACTGAACTGAGTGATCACATTATGTGACTCTGGTAATGCAGTTGTAAGACCATTGTTCAACTTGATATAATCTTGGTCCCAGAACAGATATTCACCTTCAATGTCGGTGCTTAAACCAATGACCTTTTGTTTTAGCGCGGAATACACGAGCCAGCCTTCAATATCGTAATTTTCATTGTGAGAAACGAGTTCTTTAGTCAATGTTGGGTCAGTTAAATTGACTTTAAAGATGGCTTTAAAACCTTGATGATAGGCGCTGATATATAAGATATTAGGATCATGGTCAAAACCGATAGGCCAAATTACGTCTTCTGCTAAAGCCTCGAACTCCCATAATTTGCGGAGATCTTCACCCGCTCCTTTTTGTTCGTAAATACGGTAGGTTGTGTCATCGCGATAAATACCAATACGCACATTGTGCTGCCTATCGGTTAACCAGTTTCCAATGTGTATACGTGCTGGTTGTAAAGTCTTGATACCGCCTGTTTTTAAACTGACTTTAACGACGCTTTCATATTGCGGTTTAGAACCTAAACCTTGAATTTGCATAAGGATGTGGTTTGGATCGGTGTCAAGATAATCAATAACTGATGCTTGTAATTGCGGTAAATCGACAAAACGCGATAGAGAACGATTAGAAAAAACACTTGAGGTTTTATTGTCGCTCAGTGAGTATTTTATTAACCGTGTTTCGGTTGTGGGAACACCTCGACGGATGGCGGGATATTTAGACTCGATTAAGATGACATCATTATTTGCCCACGTTAACGATAAAATGACAAATTTCTGATTGTCAGTCTGTAATGGGTAAATATCTTTATTGGTTTGAATATCGCGAATAGTGAGTACTTGGCCCTCAAGCTCATTAGTACTGACTCGTACAAGAGACGCAATTTTTTTACCGTCTGGAGATAAGCTAACAAAGCGGACATCTGGGATGCTGGCAAAGGCTTCTATAGGCAGAGGTTTGGCAAATGAGCTAAGCGAAAATAGACATAAACTAATAACAACAAGCCATAAAATCCGTTTCATTAAAGGTCCATGTAATGCGATATAAAAATGTTATTTGGATGTTACATTTTTATATCAAGGTCTTCAATATATTATACGGTCGCCAGTTGATATCTGAGTTTGTAGTAATAGTGCCAGCCAAGAGTCACGCTTCGGCATAGCATGAATATTGACATCGCAGCCCAAAGGCTGTGGTTGCCCCAATCTTGCAATAGATACCAACTCGGAAAGTAAACGCCAAAGGTAGCAATTATCATGCTGTTACGCATAATACTCCCGTGTGCAGCACCAATATACACGCCATCGAACAGATAACAGCCAAATGCCAAGATAGGCATAAAAATGAGCCAGATTAAGTAGATGTTTGCGGTGTTTTGTACCGCTTCAATATTGGTTAATAGCTGAATTATCCATGGTCCTACCGACCAAAAAAGCAGGCTAAATAACACCGCAACCATTGCCGACCAGCAAAAAGCCAATACAACACTGTCATGCAGTAGTGTTGGATTTTTTTGACCAAATGCGCGGCCGACTTCGGCTTCAGCATAATAGGCTATACCATCTAACGCATAAGAGATCAGCATCAGTAAATTAAGCAGTACTGCGTTGGCAGCAATAGTATTGTCGCCTAAACCGGCACCATAAAAGGTCATAAAACTAAAGGCGGCTTGCAAGCACAAACTGCGGATAAAAATATCACGGTTTAAGGTGAGTAAACGAGCATATCCGCGCCATGATAAATGCGCGATAACCTGGCTTAAATTAAGCCCACCAGTGTGCACCAGTTGGCGCTTGACCATAATCAATGCCACAGAAAAAGCACTGATATCAGCAATAACAGATGCCAATGCTGCACCTTGGACATTCCATTTAAAGATGATGACAAACACAATATCGAGAATAATATTAGCGCTGTTAGCGATAATTAATTGCCACATAGCAGCTTTTGGCGCCTGGCGTCCGAGTAACCAGCCTAATAACACTAAGTTGATAAGGGCAAAAGGCAGTGACCAAATTCGAATTTCGACGTATTGGCGGCAGTAGAACATTACTTGTTCGCTGGCATCACTCAGACTTAATGCTAAATCGAGTATGGGAGAGTGTAATATTACACAAGCTATTCCTAAGGTTAATGCTAGGCTGCAACCTTGTATCAGTAATTGTTGTTGAGTTGAGGTATCATTAGCACCGTAGGCTTGTGCGACCAGCCCGGTGGTGGACATGCGTAAAAAGCCCAGTAACCAAATCATCAAGGTGATAATGGTACTGCCTAGCGCTACGCCACCAAGATAGTAAGCTTGTCCAAGATGACCAATCACCGCAGTATCAACTAATCCTAATAGCGGAATAGTGATATTCGACAGTATCATTGGTGTCGCTAAAGCCAATAATTGACGATTTTTTTGGCGGTTTAATAGTAATGCGCTAATTGACATAGGTATGGATAATCATGGTTAAAAAAATAGCTTTATTGTTGGCGGTGTTCAGCTTGAGTGTATTGCATTTTGATGCCAATGCAGTGGTCATTTTACAATATCACCACGTGTCGGACGATACCCCGAAAAGCACAAGTGTCACGCCAAGTCAGTTTGCTGAACAGATGCAGTACTTGGCTGATAATGGTTTTACTGTGATTTCATTAGCTGAAGCTGTTGATTCAATAAAGCATAACACGCCAATAGCCGATAGACGTATTGTGATTACTTTCGATGACGGTTATGACAGCATTATCAACAATGCTGCGCCCATTCTAGCCTCACATCAATTTCCGTACACTGTGTTTATTTCTGTTGCCCCCATCGATGCCGGTTTCAAGGGCATGATGAGTTGGAAAGACATTACTGCCTTATCCGATCAAGGCGTGACGATTGCCAACCACAGCTGGGGACACGAACATTTAATTCGTCGTCAAGGCAAAGAAACCCAAGCCCAATGGCAAGCCCGTGTCGAAGATAATATCTTATCGACAGAAGCTGAAATATTAAAACGTACTGGCCAAAGTGTAAAAATGTTTGCCTACCCGTATGGTGAATACACTAACAAATTAGAAGCAATTTTGGCGAAACAGGGCTTTGTTGGCTTTGGTCAGCAATCTGGTGCCGCAGGGGAATATGCTTCACTAACGGCATTACCGCGCTTTCCGGTTGCCAATGCTTATGCTGATTTAGCGAGTTTAACGGTTAAGTTTTCCAGTTTACCGATGCCGGTGATTAAGCAGAACATCAGCGATCCATTATTGGTATCAGGTAAGTGGCGACCTAAATTGGAGTTAACTCTTGATACGCAGGATATTTACCCACATCAAGTGATGTGCTTTATTCAAGGGCAAGGACCGAAGAAACCTATTTGGTTAAGTGAAAATCGCTTATCGATTCAAGCATCATCAGATTTAGCTCCAGGGCGTTCACGTTATAACTGTACAGCACCCAGCAAAACTAAAACGGGCTATTATTGGTTCTCACAAGCGTGGATCCGCCCGCAAGATAATGGTCAGTGGCTCGAAGAATAACGACAGTAGCGTGAATCACTAACGCCAAGATTGAACGATTTGGCTAAAGTCAGAAATTAGCTCAGCATTAAGAATTTGTGCGAGCTGCCCAGGTTGTGGTTTGGGTTTAAATACTGCTATTTTTTCCCCTCTTGGCGAAACCAACACATACGATGCGCTATGGTCTACTTGGTAATCACTGTCCTCTCCCACCATGGCATACACAAAGCCTAAGTCACGACTAAACGGAAATAAGTCGGTGTGTTCTGCGCTGACCGCTTTAAAGTCTTTATTGAAAAAATTTATGTAATCTAAACGTTTAGCTTGAGTGTCGCGTTTGGGGTCTGCTGACACAAAAACCACTTGTACATTGCTGGCTATTTTTTGCAGTTGTGGATAAGCCGCTGCAAGTTTGTTCAGAGTGGTAGGGCATACATCTGGGCAAGCGGTGTAACCAATAAAGAACAAACTCCATTTACCTTGCACCGTTTGGTTAGTAAACGCATTGCCGTATTGGTCTGCTAATGTAAATGGTGCTAATGGGCGCTGCTGCTCAAATACATAACTGGTTGCCAATGGCATAGGCTCTGTTTGCGTCTGTTGATAAACGACACCCCCCACTAGGGCTAATAACATTAGCCCTACTGCTATCATTATTTTCAATATATTTTCCTTTCTAATTTAAGCGTTTACCCAAAAGTAATGGTCAACTAATAATACAATAAACAACACCATTAAATGATAAATCGAGAATTTAAATACTTGCATAGACAGTTCTGGATAGTCATGAAACTTTAACTGCCACGCTTTATAAATAAAACCACAACTGAGTACCGTTGAACCCACCAAATATATTGGACCACACATGCCGACTAAAACGGGTAGTAGGCAGGCTATGGCTAATAGAATGGTGTAAAGCAAAATACAGGTTTTGGTAAATTCGACCCCGTGTGTAACTGGTAGCATTGGAATATCGACCTTGGCATATTCTTTGCGGCGATGAATGGCTAATGCCCAAAAATGCGGTGGAGTCCAAGTGAAGATAATAATAACCAGTAGCAGAGCGTAACCATGCAGTTCATTGGTTATTGCGGTCCAGCCTAATAATGGCGGCATAGCGCCGGCTAAGCCACCAATGACAATGTTTTGTGAGGTCGCCCGCTTAAGGTAGGCTGTATACACCAAAGCATAACCAATCAAACTGGCAAAGGTTAACCAAGCTGTGAGGGGATTAACTAAGGTATATAACACCACAAAGCCGAGTGATCCAAGCGACACCGCAAAGGTTACCGCTTTAGTGGTGGAGATTTTACCTTTAGGCAGCGGACGATTATAAGTTCGAGCCATCAAACCATCTATTTTACGGTCAATTAAGTGATTAAACGCCGCCGCAGAGCCTGCCATCATCGCAATACCAGCCATTCCCGCAACCAAAGGTTGTAACGGTACAATGCCAGGCACAGATAAACACATGCCGACCAATACCGTAAGCAACATAAGTGCTACGACTTTGGGTTTGGTCATTTCAAAATAGGCGCGCCATTGTAGAGTTATCTTAGGTTGAACCTGACTAATAGTAAGAGGTTTTGTCATGGTTGATCCTCACTTATGCTTTACGCCACAAGGCGTAATTAATAAAGACTAAGGTAAGCAGCAATAAGGCTGCGCCTCCATTGTGTGATACCGCGATGCCTAAAGGTAAATTCATCACCACATTACTTATACCCAGTCCGACTTGAGCGATGACGAGTAACAGTAATAAGTAACCACTGTTACGCATTATGTGTGATTGTGCATAGCGTAATTTTAGTGCGAGTACGATTAGGGTTATGGCGGTTACCACAGCCCAAATTCGGTGACTGACATGAATGGTCATGCGAGTGGCATAGTCTAAAACGCCAAATTCAAAACTGGGGTGATCGCCTTGAAATGGTGAAAAAGCATCGGCAAAACGTAAGTTGTCGACCCAATTGCCTTCACAGATGGGCAAGGTAGTGCAGGCAAGCGCTGCGTAATTTGATGAGGTCCAGCCACCGAGTATAATTTGAATGACTAATACACCCAAACTGGCTAATGCTAATGGAATGAGCTTACGCGCATAGGTATCCCCTCCGGGGATCCTTAATGGTTTAAGCCGCAGATATAACAGCAGTAACAAGGCGAATAAACTAAAACCGCCTATAAGATGCGCCATAACGACAACAGGCATTAATTTCATGGTGACAGTCCACATTCCCAATGCGGCTTGAAACACAATGAGTACCGCAATAAATACCGGCAGTTTTTTGGGTGCTTGCGGCTGTTTAAGGCACATAATCAGAATGGCTAAAACCATTAACCCTAAAGTACCAGCGATATAGCGATGGATCATTTCAAGCCAGGCTTTTTCTGGCTCAATTTGAGCATCAGGAAATCGACTTTCAATGTTGGCTAAATCATGGCTTGCACTCGGCACCGCTAGATGGCCGTAACAGCCTGGCCAGTCAGGACAACCTAATCCAGCATCAGACAGACGTGTATAGGCGCCCATTAGAATAACTGCCAAGGTAAACACTAATGTGAATTTGATTAATCGCTGTATTGCCATTAGCCAACCCTCGACAACTTAAGCATTTTGCGCAAATCGGCAATCATGGCTTTGCCCTGAGCAATATTGGCGTCGTGACCTATTACGTTGTCATATTGCATGACTAAGCTACCTAGAGGGTCGACAATAATAAGCTGTTGATTGGTCAATAGTGCAGCAAGTGCGTCATTGGCATTTGCTTGATCAAAAGAGATATTTAATTGCTTGAGGATTTTGGTGTCACTGTGGCTGTTTACTACAATGATTGGGGTAACACGATCCCTATCTTTGCCGAGGGCAATATAGCTCTGGTGTAAAATATACAGCCGTTCCTGGCATTGCTCATTGCAGGTTTCGGGTAAAAAAAACAGTACTTGCCATGCATGAGGTTTAGGATTCTCCATGGCTAAGTTAGCGTAGTTTATGTCGGGAGCGATTAATGCACCTTTGTTGGTTGCCGCTCCGTTATACAGCTCTAGGCTTAACACTAATTTGGCTAAGGCAACCGGTAAAATAAATACCAGCAGTAAGAGCAGTAGTGCTTTATTACTTTTTTTCGGTAGGGAGTTCATTCCATCTCCTCTTTATCATTTTGATATTATTGTTAAGTTAATTATGAACGACGATGCTTAGCGTCGAAATTGTCGAAATGCTATCCAACTCATTAGTCCTAAAAATACTGCTGCCATAGTGAACCATTGCAAAGCATACCCTTGATGTTTCTGTGCCGACAATGGAATGGGTATCCAAGGTTGAGGCAGGTGATAATTTGGAACATTGTCGGGTTGCAGCACCACAGACGTCAGCGTATGGCCAAGCATGTCAGTGAGTGCGGGTATATTGATATTTTGAAAACGTACTGGAGCATGAGCATCTGCTAATTGCTCTGCATCGAGTCGGTCACTTAATGGGTTGGGTTGTTTTTGATAAACTCGGCCAACCAGTGTGTAGTAATTTGTTTTTAACGGGGTTAGTTCAGGTAAAATTCGGCGGTCCTTGTTTGCAGGTACAAAGCCTAGCTCGACCAATATCCAAGGTTGTTCAGGGGTTATTTCAAAAATTTGATACGCTAAATATCCCACTTGGCCTTGATACACTTGATTGTCTAATAGCAGCATCATGTTATTAACTGGTTTGGCGGAGATAGATAGACGGTAACCCGTGAGTAATCTCGTCTCCGGTTGTGAGTTTGTTGAGGTTTCTGACAATTCAACTATTGCCAACATTTCCTCATAAGTGACAGCTTGTTGCTGTTGACGTTGAAGTAGGGTGCTTTGCCACTCTTGTTTAAAGGTTGCTCGTGATAACTGCCATAATCCTAACTTGACCAACAAGCTAAACACGACCAAAGTAATGATTACGAATAACACCCGAGACACACCCACACTTTTAAAAGGATTGCCTGTGACAACACCTTTCATCGTTAAGTTAGTTTTAGTCTCGTTGCTTGTATTCATATTATTTAACTTAGCTAGGGCCTTAGTTATTATGGTTAAGGGCGAGCATCAACAATCCATGAGTCGTTTTCTCGGCCGGCGCGTATTGTTTTCTGTTGTCGTTATAATGGTATTGCTGGTGGCTTTGGGGCTTGGTTACATTCAACCTAACCCCAGACCTTATTAGTCGTTAATACGTTGTTTTATAGTACGTATACGAAAATGAATAAGCATAACCACACCACATCAACGAAGTGCCAATACCAACTCCCAGCTTGAAAAGCGAAATGCTTGTCGGGCGTAAAGTGACCCTTCACAATTCTGAGTAATAAAATAATCAAGAACAGGGTACCGATAGTGACGTGCATGCCGTGAAAACCGGTTAACAAAAAGAAGGTGTTGCCGTAGACACCAGAAGAGAGCGTTAACCCCATTTCTTGGTAAGCATGGCTATATTCTTCAACCTGCAAACAGAGAAACGCAATCCCCAAAATTACCGTTAACGCTAACCAGATTATCAAGGGCTTACGATTGGCTTTTTCAAGGTTGGTATGAGCAAAGTGCAAAGTAACTGACGATGTTAGCAATATAATGGTGTTAATTAATGGTAATCCCGTCCATGGCATAGCTTCAGTTGCAGTGCCATCAGGTGTTTTAACCAATGGCCACATAGCTTCAAATGCAGGCCATAACACTTCATGGGTCATGGCATTGTTAGATGCGCCACCAAGCCAAGGTACTGAAATCATGCGGGCATAAAATAGCGCGCCGAAAAATGCCCCAAAAAACATAATCTCTGAAAAAATAAACCAACTCATTCCCTGTCTAAATGAACGATCCATCTGCGGTGAATACAGTCCAGCCATTGATTCATCAATAACGGTCTTAAACCAACCAAAAATCATAAAGATAATCACGGCCAAGCCAGTTATTAAAATGTAACCGCCAGAGGTTTTTTCAGTGGTTAATTGTTGTACATAATTTCCTGCGCCAAACGCAATTAAAAATAAACCTATAGCACCGATTATTGGCCAGGCACTTTGGGCTGGCACATAATAAGTTTGATACTTTGTTGTCATTTTGATGCTCCTTGCTCTATGGCGATCGCCTGTCTGTCGGTGATGTCGTAAAGGGTATAAGAGAGAGTCAATGTGTTAATGGACGCTGGTAAATCAGGGTCCACGTAAAAAATCAGTGGCAGTTCTGCTGTTGCTGCTGCAGCCAAAGGTTGTTGATTAAAGCAAAAACATTCCGTTTTATTAAAGTATGCCGCACCTTGGCCTGGTGATACTGAAGGAATTGCTTGGCCTACAGTGTCACGTGTCGACAGGTTTTTAACCAAAAATTGTGCGTGAGTGAGCTCCCCAGGATGCACGCTTATTTGGTTAACTTTAGGGCTAAATTCCCATGGCATACCTGACTGAACTTGAGTCACAAATTCAATGGTTACGGTCCGATTTTTATCAACCACCACCGCTTCATAACTACTGGCGCTATTTTGGGTTTTGCCATTAATCCCCAATGTATCGCAGAGCACGTCATAAAGCGGTACCAGCGCAAAACCAAACCCAAACATACCAATTGACCCGGCAATCAGGATGATTAATAGCTTACGATTTGATTTTGTTGGCTGTGTCATCTCATTTAATCTCCGGTGGAGTGGTAAACGAGTGATATGGCGCTGGGCTGGCAATCGACCATTCCAAGCCTTCGGCTGCTTCCCAAGGATTATCTCCAGCGGGTTTGCCACCCTTGATACATTTGAGTACCACAACAAGGAAAATTAGCTGAGATAAACCAAATGCAAAGCCACCAATCGACACAATTTGATTCACATCGGCAAACTGCACAGCGTAGTCGGGGATCCTACGTGGCATACCCGCTAAACCTAGAAAGTGCATTGGGAAAAACAACACGTTGACGGATATTACCGAACACCAAAAGTGCCACTTGCCTAAGGTCTCGTTATACATATGGCCGGTCCATTTAGGCAGCCAATAATAAGCCGCCGCCATAATGGAGAATATCGCCCCAGTAACCAGTACATAATGGAAGTGAGCTACGACAAAGTATGTGTCGTGGTATTGGAAGTCCGCAGGGGTAATTGCCAGCATCAAACCCGAAAAGCCACCAATGGTGAACAGGATAATGAATGCCACAGCAAACAGCATTGGGGTTTCAAATGTCATAGAACCGCGCCACATTGTTGCGACCCAATTAAACACTTTCACCCCGGTTGGAATGGCAATCAACATGGTGCAATACATGAAAAACAATTCGGCAAAAACAGGCATACCAGTGGTAAACATGTGATGTGCCCATACCAAAAATGACAAAATGGCAATACTGGCAGTGGCGTAAACCATTGAGGAATAACCAAACAGCTTTTTACGGCTAAAGGTTGGTACTATCGCGGAGATAATACCGAAGGACGGTAAAATCATGATGTAAACTTCGGGATGACCAAAGAACCAGAAAATATGCTGGAACATCACCGGATCGCCACCACCTGCTGCATCAAAAAAGCTAGTACCAAAAAACTTATCGGTTAATACCATGGTGACCGCACCTGCGAGCACTGGCATTACCGCAATCAGTAAAAATGCGGTAATAAGCCAGGTCCACACAAATAAAGGTAACTTCATCCATGTCATGCCAGGAGCTCGCAAGTTTACAATGGTTACAATGACGTTAATTGCGCCCATTATCGAACTTATTCCCATTATGTGAATGGAGAAAACAAATAGGGCGGTACTGTCAGGGCTATAGGTGGTTGAGAGCGGGGCATAGAATGTCCAACCAAAGTTAGGACCGCCGCCTTCCATAAATAGCGAACCTAATAACATGGCAAAGGCGAAGGGTAAAATCCAAAAGCTCCAGTTGTTCATTCGCGGTAGTGCCATATCTGGCGCACCAATCATCATTGGAATTAACCAGTTAGCTAATCCGGTAAAAGCGGGCATCACCGCCCCAAACACCATGATGAGACCATGAACTGTGGTCATCTGATTAAAAAAGTTAGGCTCTACTAGCTGTAATCCAGGCTGAAACAATTCAGCTCGAATGACCATTGCCATGGCGCCGCCAGTAAGAAACATAATGAAACTAAACCATAAATATAGCGATCCAATATCTTTATGGTTAGTGGTGAGTAGCCAGCGCATTAGCCCCTTCGGAGCCCCGTGATGATGATCATCATGAGCGGTAGCCAGTGTATCGTGCGTTGTTGTGCTCATTGTTTTCCCCTACTGTCCATGGCTAGCGACATCGGCAGGTTGCACCGCCTCGCCAGAATTATTGCCCCACGCATTGCGCTCATACGTAATCACCGCCGCCATCTTGCGAGGGCTAAGTTGACCACTAAATGCCTGCATTGCGGTTCCTGGTTTACCGTGCATAACGATATCGATATGTCCGCTAACCGGTCCGGTAACAACAGGGCTGCCAATAAGTGAAGGGAAAGCGCCAGGTAAACCTGCGCCAGTGGCTTGGTGACACGCAGCACATGTCGTAGCATAAACCTGCTCACCTTCAGCAATTAATTGCTCCAAGGTTAAAGTGGGCAGATCCTCTGGTACAACAGTTTCTGCTACGGCTTCGACAACTTGATTGGCTTTGTCGGTAACCGCATCGGTAATGTCAGTTGCCGTGGCTGCAATAGTACTTGCTGCATCGGTTACTGCTTTACTTGGTTCGGTGCTTGCCTCGTTACTGCCTAAAAAGTTGCCTATATCAACTGCTTGCACTACATCACCGCTATTATTGCCCCAGGCATTACGCTCAAAGGTAATTACTGCGGCAATTTCTTGGGCGCTAAGTTGTTTTGCAAAGGCTTGCATTGCGGTTCCTGGTTTACCGTTTAAGACGATATTCAGGTGATCTTCAACAGGCCCTTTTATGATAGGGCTGCCAATTAATGATGGGAATACACCAGGAAGACCCGCGCCATTGGGTTGATGACAAGCGGCGCACCTAGCAATATAGATTTGCTCACCTTGTGAGGTTAGCTCCTCAAGAGACAAGGTTTTAGACATTGATGCCGCAGCGGCTGCAGCAGCATTGCTTGCTAGTTGTTTTTGCTCCACTAACCAATTATCAAAATCGGCCTCCGATAATGCTTGCACCACAATCGGCATGAAACCATGGTCTTTACCGCATAATTCGGCACATTGGCCGCGGTAAATACCGGGTTTATCAATGCGGGTCCACGATTCGTTAATAAAGCCTGGATTGGCATCTTTTTTAACGGCAAACGCCGGCACCCACCATGAATGAATAACATCATCAGATGTCATCAAGAAGCGCACTTTTTGATTAATAGGCAGTACTAATGGCTTATCGACTTCGAGGAGGTAATGTTCTCCTTTGGCCTCACTGCCATCAATTTGAGCTCTGGGGGTGGATAATGTGCTGTAAAATTCGATGTCTTTATCAAAATAGCTGTAATGCCACTTCCACTGCGACCCAGTAATTTTTATGGTGAGATCAGCATCACTGGGATCTTCCATAGCAATCAAGGTTTTGGTGGCTGGAATAGCCATGCCGATTAAGATGATGAAAGGGATGACGGTCCAAGCAATTTCCACTTTGGTACTTTCGTGAAAATTGGCCGCGACAGCGCCTTTTGATTTGCGGTGATAAATCATTGAGTAAATCATGATCCCAAACACCACTAACCCAATTACACAACAGATATAAAGAATTGTCATATGGAGGTCGTAAACCTTGCCACTGATATCTGTCACGCCTTGAGTCATGTTGAGGGGCATTTCTGTTGCCCCAAGCGGAAGTGCTACAAACACAACCAGTAAACAATACAACCATTGCTTCACAAGACTACTCCTCTGCTAATTGCAAATAGCAACTACAAAGAAGAGTCACACAGTAATTCTCTGCTCTATGCAAACTCTTCGGTTCCCGAAAAAAGTTTGATGACCTCAAAGTACTTTGGTGGCTGTAAACAGACGGTCTACGGTTTTATTGTTAGCTGTGCACCACGCTTGTACCTACGACTGAACTTATCAATTTTGATTTGGCTCATTTGTCTGAAAGTAATCTTGATTACTGTCATTCACGTCCAATTAAAGATAAAAAATGTTTCATCCTTGTTAACCACATTACTTGTAGATTAAACATTGATCAAGATCACTTTGTTGGCTAATAGGCTGAAAAAAGATGAAAAAAAACCCTGAATTCAATACAGGGCTTGGTAATGAAGGGTTCGTGCTTAGTGAAATGAGCAAAAATTACTTGTTCCATTTGTTAAAGTAGGGCTAACAAGTTGATGTTTGTGAGGTAAGTGAGCATTCACATCTTCAATTACCACCCCTAATGCACGTGCACTTTTAGCGACAATTTCTAAACGGCGACTATCGCGAGCATCAAGTGAGCTTGTCCAAGTCACTACTGCGCTCGATGTACCGCTAGTGAGCGCTTTCTCCATGGCCCATAATGTTTCGACTTCATCTTTGGTGTGCACCAGTAAAATGCGATCCATTCTTACACCAGCACTTGCCAGCATATGTTTATAGCCAATATGGGGCGGGCTAATTAATACAATCCATCTGCCTTGCTGGCTCAATATCGCTAACTGGCTGCACAATTGGCTCAGTTCAGCTTCACCTTGAGTGACAGTTTGTAATGTTTGAATGGTTTGGGTGCCATGCAGTTCTGTTTCAGTTAAATCTACCCATAAGCCCGGGTGGCGTGGCGCGATGCCCATTAGTTTGTTCATAACCAATCTCCATTACGGATAACGCCAACGGCAAGCCCTTCGATGGTTAGGCTTTGGCAACTTAAATCTACTTTTATCGGATTGTAATCTTCATTTTCGGCATGCAGATAAATCACATTACCTTTTTGTTCAAATCGTTTTACGGTGACGTCATCATCAACACGTGCCACAACAACCTGGCCATTACGTGCTTGCTGCATTTTATGTACAGCGAGTAAGTCGCCTTCTAAAATTCCGATGTTTTTCATGCTGTCACCACGCACTCGCAGCAAAAAATCTGCGGCGGGCTTAAACATGTTTGGATCGACTTGATAGTATTGCTCTACATGCTCTTGAGCCAAAATTGGTTCACCAGCAGCAACCTGCCCAATCAGTGGCAGACCGGTTTCAACCTGTTCTTCATGAGGTAAACGAATGCCTCTTGAGGTACCAGGCATGATCTCGATAAAGCCTTTTTTGGCTAATGCTTTTAAATGCTCTTCGGCGGCATTAGCACTTTTAAAGCCAAGACGATTCGCAATTTCAGCACGAGTGGGTGGCATACCTGTTTCGGCGATATTGTTTTTAATTAAGTCTAAAATTTCTGCTTGGCGCGGCGTTAACGGTCTCATGATGATTCCTGTCTTTTTATACAGTGACTGTCATTATATACAGTGTTTATGTTCGCGCAAGTATTAACCAACTATTTTTTGTATTTTGTTGATTAAGTATCACTCAACAATATGTTTTAGTTAACTATTACTAATGTTCTGTCTTATGTTATTTCTGATAGTGAGAGCTTAAGCGTAAAGATAGATCGGTCTGATAGTGTAAGCAGGGTGGTTTCTGGTATCCTATACATCAATATTACAGTGGCTTATGTTGCGAAAATAACCATGTCAAAACCAGATTCAATATTTTTACGAGCATTAAGATGGATTCAAAAGTGGATGGTACAGACCATTGTGGTCCCTCACGATCCTTTTGATGACCTCAATATAGATCCAACTAAACCTTTGGTTTATTTAATGAAAACGGAATCTATTAGCGATATTGCCGCGTTGAGCGAAATCACTGAGGGCTTTGGTCTGCCCAGTCCTTATGAGCCATTACAGCTTGATGGCTTAACGGTGCCTCGTGTGGTCTGTTTAGAGGGCCGCAAACCACTATTTGGTAAACGTGAAAGTGGTGACAAATTCCTTAATTATTTTACCAGCTTATTGTCACTTCACAGTGAGAGTCCTGAATTAGATATACAGCTGGTTCCTGTTTGCCTTTATTGGGGACGTACACCCGGTAAAGAAGAAGACAGCATGAAAGCTGCTGTATTTGAACGTGAAAACCCTACGTGGTTACGTAAATGGTTAATGATTTTATTTTTAGGACGCCATAATTTCGTCCAGTTTTCTAATGCACTATCGCTTCGTCATATGGCCGATGAACATGGTACTGATAAAAGAATTGCTCACAAATTAACCCGAGTCGCCCGAGTGCATTTCCGCCGTCAACGCAAAGTGATGACAGGGCCACAATTACCTAATCGACAAGCGTTGTTTGCCTCTTTATTAAAATCAGAATCTATCAAAAAAGCCATTGAAGAAGAGTCTGCTAATAAGAAAGTAACGGTCGAGAAAGCGCGTGAAACCGCCATTGAATACCTTGATGAAATTGCCGCCGACTATTCTGATAGTTTGGTGCGTATTGCCGAACGTTTCCTGACTTGGTTATGGAACAAATTATACAGTGGTATCAATATCAAAGGTGCCGAACAAGTAAGACAGTTACATCATGATGGCCATGAAATTGTTTATGTTCCATGCCATCGTAGCCATATGGATTACTTGCTACTGTCGTATATTTTGTATTATCAGGGCATGGTTCCGCCGCACATTGCTGCCGGTATTAACCTTAATTTTTGGCCAGCAGGGCCGATGTTCCGCCGTGGTGGGGCATTCTTTATCCGTCGTAGTTTTAATGGTAATAAACTTTATACCGCTGTATTTCGTGAATATTTAGATCAGTTATTTGCTAAGGGTTATGCGGTCGAGTATTTCACTGAAGGCGGCCGTTCGCGTACCGGACGTTTGTTAGCGCCTAAAACCGGTATGTTGGCTATGACAATTAATAGTGTGCTACGTGGGATAGAGCGCCCAGTGACATTAGTACCCGTGTATTTAGGTTATGACCATGTGATGGAAGTGGCGACGTATCACAAAGAATTAAGCGGTAAGAAAAAGAAAAAAGAATCAGTTTGGCAGGTCTTTGGTGCTATTCGTAAGTTAGGCAATTTTGGCCAAGGTTATGTGAATTTTGGTGAGCCGATTAATTTACAACAGTTCTTAAATCAGCAGGCGCCAGAGTGGCGTGATGAGCTAGCTAAAGATCCTGATCAAAAACCTTCTTGGTTTACGCCATCAGTTAATTTATTGGCTAACCGTGTAATGACTAATATCAATGGCGCTGCCGCAGCCAGCTCAGTAACATTGACCAGTTTAGTGTTACTAGCGTCAGAGCAAAATGCGTTAGAAAGAAGCCAGTTAGAGCGTCAGCTTGATTTGTATTTAGCCTTACTTAAAACAGTTCCTTATACCGAATACGCCTCAGTGGCAGAAGGTAATGGCAAGTCAATTGTTGATCATTGTTTGTCGTTAAATAAGTTTGTGAGTACCAAAGACCTTATTGGCGAAATCATTTCTGTTGATGAAAAAATTGCCATCACCATGAGTTATTACCGTAACAATATTATTCACTTAATGGCGCTTCCGTCATTAATTGCCAGTTGTTTAGTGCATTATGATGTGTGCGACCGTCAGCGAATTCATGCCATTGTAATGGACTTTTATCCATTGCTTAAAGCTGAACTCTTTATGGGCATTGATGATGTGCCTAAACATGTAGATTGCATTTTAGATTTCATGGTTGAACAAGGTTTACTGACTGGTAGCGATCAATTTGAGATAACGCCTCGTCATATTACCCAAGTGTTATTGTTAGCCGAAACTATCAGTGAAACGTTGCAACGTTATGCGATTATTTTTAATTTACTGGCAATAAAACCTGATCTTGAGCGCTCAGAATTGGAACGCGATAGCCATTTGTTAGCCCAACGATTAGGCGCGCTGCACGGTATTACCGCACCAGAATTTTATGACAAAAAATTATATAACACCCTGAGTGTGAAACTGAAAGAATTGGGCTATTTATGCAGCGACGAACATCGTGCAGAAGTGATCAGAATTCGTGATAACGCTAATAAATTACTCAGCTCTTTAGTAAGACAAACCATTGTTGATAGTGTGGAAGCGGAGCACGGACAATAATGGCTAATCATATGAATGCTGCTAAGCATCGTACCAGCGGTAAATCTGTATTGGGTGGGGCGATGATTATTGCCGGAACCACTGTGGGTGCGGGGATGTTTTCGTTACCTGTTGTTGGTGCTGGAATGTGGTTTGGCTATTCTATCGCGATGTTACTCGGCGTTTGGTTTTGCATGCTAATGTCGGGTTTATTGTTATTAGAAGCCAATTTGCATTTTGAACCAGGTGACAGTTTTGACACCTTAACTCGGGTGACTCTGGGGCAGTTCTGGCGGGTGATTAACGGCGTTTCGATTGCGTTTGTGTTATATATTTTAACCTATGCTTACATCAGCGGTGGTGGTTCGATTGTTAATCACAGTCTGTCTGCATTGGGCGTAAGCCTACCGCAGAGCGTAGCCGGATTAGTGTTTGCGGTAGTTTTGGCTCTGGTGGTATTTATTAGTACTAAAGCGGTCGACCGTATCACCACAATCATGCTTGGCGGCATGGTGATTACTTTCTTTTTGGCTATTGGTAACTTATTAATCGATATCGATACCATAAAGCTAGTGTCGCCTGATGGTGAATCGCGTTACCTGCCTTATTTACTTGCCGCGATTCCATTTGGCTTAGCCAGTTTTGGTTATCACGGCAATGTGCCAAGTTTAGTCAAATATTACGGTAAAGATGCCAAAACCATCGTTAAAGCCATTATTACTGGAACCACTATCGCATTGGTAATTTATATATGTTGGTTAGTGGCAACGATGGGTAATATTCAACGAAGCCAGTTTGCCGATATTATTGCTCAAGGTGGCAATATAGGTGTGTTAGTGGGTGCGTTGTCTGGGGTTATTGCCAGCCAATGGCTTGATAACATGCTAACCCTATTTGCTAACCTTGCCGTTGCCTCATCATTTTTAGGTGTGACACTAGGCTTGTTCGATTACCTTGCTGATTTATTTGGGTTTGACGACTCGCGATCAGGACGAATTAAAACTGCAGCGGTCACGTTTGTGCCACCAACAATCCTTGGTTTGTTATTTCCGAATGGATTTATTTTAGCGATTGGTTTTGCTGCGCTAGCTGCCACTATTTGGGCTGTTATTGTACCAGCGTTATTAGCCTATAAAGTAAGACAACAATATCCTGACTCAAAGGGATTTAAAGTCCCTGGTGGAACTCCGTTAATTGCTATTGTGGTGTTGTTTGGAGTTATCACTGCCACATGTCATTTGCTGGCCATGGCCGATATATTGCCGGTGTTTAAATAGACGCAAAAATTCCGGTGAAACAACTTTTAGCCTAAAAGCCTTCGTTTGAAGGCTTTTTGCTTTTCTGCTGATATCGACTTAACTTATGAGACAAGTTTCATGTTGGCTATATCAAGGCAACTATTTTTATAAAGGATTAGGATAATGAAGGTACAACAGTATCAACAAGGACAGCCTTGCTGGATTGAATTAGCAACTCATGATTGGGCGGCAGGTAAAGCATTTTATCAGGCGCTATTTGGCTGGGGAGCAGATGATATGCCTATGCCAGAAGGGCATTATACTATGCTGCAAATCGACGGTGATGATATTGCTGCAATGTACCCAATGCCAGCAGAAATGGAAGCCTTACCGACTCATTGGACAATTTATTTTGCGGTCGATGATGTTGATGCTACCTCTAAGGCTGTGACTCAAGCTGGAGGTGAGATTATTGCTGGGCCACATTCTGTTGGAGATGCTGGCCGTATGGCGCTATGCACAGATCCAGAAGGCTGTCGATTTGCATTATGGCAAGGCCAAGACCATATTGGCATTAAGCGATCGCAAGAATCAAATACCCTATGTTGGGTTGAGCTTGCTTGTCGTGATACCGCTGCGGCGAAACAGTTTTATAGCCAAGTATTAGGTTACCAAACTAAGCTTAATGATGTGGCTGATTTTGAATACACCGAATGGTATGCGGATGAACAAGCCATTGGCGGAATGATGGCAATGACTGCAGAGTGGGGTGATACTCCTGCCCACTGGATGAGTTACTTTGCCGTTGATGACTGTGATGTATCAGTGACTAAAGCACAAACCTTGGGAGCTACTGTTTGTGTGCCAGCAACCGATATTCCTAACGTAGGCCGTTTTTCAGTACTCAATGATCCACAAGGTGGGGTTTTTTCAATTATTGCGTTATTTGCTGCGGAATAAATAGATCTGAAAATTATATTTTTACATAATGAATGTTGATTATTTATATTCGTGTGTTGCCGATTAAAGCTAGAGTATCATTTAATGTAGAGTGCCGATTTAAGATAGAAGGCCGATTGAACCTTGATTATTAAGTGATGTCATATTGAGTTGTTGGAAAAATGTTACTGTTAGTAGAGTGTTACTATTAGTTGTTGGTAAGAGTTAGTGTATTTAAACAAGGATGAGTGAATGACACAGGAAAACACCCAAATCACATTAGCCAGTATTCATCGCAGTATGTTGTTAGTGGCACTGATCGATTTTCCTGGCACGATATTATTTGGTCTTGGGCTCTACGGTATCCTTGTAGGGTTTGACCAAGATTTCTTGCCTATGTTAGCCAACCCTTTGATCATTATTATTATGTTGATTATCGGTGCGATTATTATGCTATGGGGGATTATCCGCATGATGCTGCTTGCGCGTCAAAAACAAGGAATATTACAACAATGAAAAAACGGATAATCCAATTAAGCTTGTTATCTAGCTTAGTGATACTTACGGGATGCCGTGGTACCGATATCATCAATATTGGTAATAATATTGGCAATGCAGATGACAATAAAAATGACACAGATTACATGATACTGAATGTCCCTAGGGCAATTTTAGCCAGCGATCCATGCAAATATGGGCATCCTGAAGATATTGCTGCGTGTCGTAAAAAGAAACAAGATGAAGCCGACCAACTTAATGAATCACTTAAGCGTAAATAACATTGTGATTAGCATATAAAAATCCCAAGCGATTAATCGTTTGGGATTTTTATTGATAGGGGTAAAAGTAATAACCTCAACTCTGGTTAAATAAATTTAAGAGAATGATTGCTTGGGCAATTTACGGCCATATATCAGCAAGTAAATTGCTGGGATAACAAATAGCGACAGTAGCGGCGCTGTGACCATTCCTCCGACCATAGGCGCAGCAATTTTTTGCATCACTTCATTACCCGTACCGCTGCCCCACATGATCGGTAGTAAACCAAAAAAGATGGTGGCGACGGTCATGGCTTTAGGGCGAATGCGCATCACTGCACCTTCAATTAATGCAGCCGTTAAATCCGCTTTGCTGTGGTAGTTGTCGGCTTCTTTATAGGCCTTAATACTATTATTAAGGTACACCTGCATCACTACGCCAAACTCAGCGGCGACCCCAGCTAAGGCAATCATGCCGACAGATACAGCAACTGAAAAATTAAAATCGAGTCCATACAGTAGCCATGCGCTACCCACCAATGAAAAAGGTAAACTTAACATGATTACAGATGCTTGTATTACTGAGTTGAAAGTCATCATCAGCAACATAAAAATCACCGCGATCATTAATGGGATCACCATTTTCATTTTGGCGTCTACGCGTTGCATGTACTCGTATTGCCCAGCAAAGCTATAGTTGTAGCGTGGAGGAAGGGTAATTTGTTGTTTAAGTGCCTTTTCTGCTGCAACGATATATTCACCGATAGAAATGTCTTTCAGATCGACAAACACCCACGAGATAAGGCGACCGTTTTCACTGGCTAGCATAGGCGCACCATCGGTAATTTTCAGCTCGGCTAGATAACTTAACGGTAAGTACTTACCCGTTTTAGTCAGTACCGGTAAATTTCTGAGTTTCTCGATGTTGTCACGTAGCTCTCGTGGATAACGAATATTGATAGGATAGCGTTCTTGACCTTGTATTGATTCACCTATTGTCATGCCACCAATGGCAATCTTTACCACATCTTGGATGTCTTTTAAGGTCATGCCATAACGTGCAGCATTTTTAAGGTCTGGTGTGATATCAATATAACGGCCGCCGCTACTACGCTGTGAAAATGCCGATTCAGTTCCCGGTAATTGGTTTACTACCGCTTCTATTTCTGCACCAATACGTTGTAGCTCTTCAACATTTGCGCCCGATATTTTTATGCCGACAGGCGTTCTCACGCCGGTAGATAACATATCGATACGGGTTTTAATCGGTTGCACCCAAGCATTGGTCATTCCTGGAATACGCACGGTTTTTTGCAGTTCTGCAATAATGCTCTCTAAGGTTACGCCTTCACGCCATTCGCCAGGCGGTTTGAGCATGATGGTGGTTTCTAACATCGTTAGCGGCGCTGGGTCTGTTGCTGTAATGGCTCGGCCCACTTTGCCAAACACGCGTTTAACTTCGGGTACTGTTTTTATCAGCCGGTCTGTTTGCTGCAATATTTCTGCTGCTTTGCCTGCACTTACACTGGGTAGCGTGGTGGGCATATAAAGTAGGTCACCTTCTTCTAAGGTGGGCATAAACTCCGAGCCCATTTGGCTTAATGGGTAGTAAGCACTGAATAGCACAATAATGGCTAATCCGATGGTGATTTTAGGAAAATGCAGTACCCATTTTAACAATGGTTGATATATGGCAATTAATACTCGGCTAATGGGGTTTTTACGCTCATCAGGGATTTTACCTCGCACAAAATAACCCATTAACACCGGAATTAAGGTAATTGCTAAAATGGCAGATGCCGCCATAGCGAAGGTTTTGGTAAAGGCTAGCGGGTGAAATAAACGTCCTTCTTGCGCTTCAAGGGCAAAGACCGGCGTAAAGCTTAGGGTGATAATCAATAAGCTGAAAAATAATGCAGGGCCAACCTCAATTGAAGCTTCTTTAACTAGTTGCCAATGGTCATCCCCCTCAGGAGCTTTACCGTGTTTTTGGCGATAGTGTTCCAAATGTTTATGGGTATTTTCGACCATCACAATTGACGCATCAACCACCGCTCCTATGGCAATGGCAATACCGCCTAAGCTCATAATATTGGCATTGACACCAATGATATTCATGGCGATAAAGCTGACTAAAATCGAAATAGGTAAGGTGATTATCGCGACTAACGTTGAGCGTGCATGCAGTAAAAATAGTAGGCAAATAAGTCCGACAACCAGCATTTCTTCTAGCACTTTATGCTTAAGGTTATCGACTGAGCGTAAGATTAACTCTGAGCGATCATAAGTGGTGACTAATTCGACCCCATCAGGTAATCCATTACTGATCTCCTTGAGTTTCTGTTTAACATTATTAATGGTTTCAAGAGCATTTTCACCATAGCGCATCACCACAATACCGCCGACAACTTCGCCTTTGCCATCGAGTTCGGCAATACCACGACGCGCCGCTGGGCCAGTTCGTAGTTGGGCAACGTCTTTCATTAATACCGGCGTGCCAGTTTCAGATAAAATGCCCAGTGGAATTTCTGCAAAGTCGGCAATGGTTTGGCGATAACCACTTGAAGTGATCATGTATTCTGCTTCGGCCATTTCAATAACCGATCCACCAGTCGAGCTATTTGAGCTGTCTAAGGCGTTTTTAATGGTCATTAAGTCGATTTTATACAGTGCTAACTTATGTGGGTCGACCACCACTTGATATGTTTGTTCCATACCGCCAACAGTCGCAACTTCGGATACTCCGGCAACACTTTGTAATTCAAGTTTTAAAAACCAATCTTGTAATGAACGCAGTTGGGCTAAATCATACTGTCCGTTACGATCGACTAAGGCATATTGGAAAATCCAACCCACTCCCGATGCATCTGGGCCAATACTGGGTGTGACACCAGCTGGCAGTTGGTCTTGGGTTTGCGATAAGTATTCAAGCACGCGTGAACGTGCCCAATAGATGTCGGTGCCATCTTCAAATATGACATACACAAATGAGTCACCAAACATTGAAAAACCACGTACTGTTTTGGCTCCTGGCACGGCCAGCATGGCCGATGACAATGGATAGGTAATTTGGTCTTCAACTAATTGCGGTGCTTGGCCTGGGTAAGAGGTTTTTACAATAACTTGTACGTCTGATAAATCAGGTAGCGCGTCCAGTGGGGTCATGCGCATGGCTTGATAACCCACTAACGCGATAACGGCCGTGAGTATCAACACCATAACGCGTTGCTTTATTGAAGCACTGATAATTTTTGCTAACATTGTCGTGCTCCTTAGTGCTGGTGAGCATCGGTAGTGGTTGATTCTTTGGTCGTTGGCGCATTACTTAAACGCTGTAAACTGCCTTGAATACTGGCTTCTGAGTCCAATAAGAACTGCCCTGAAATAACCACTTTGTCATGTTCATTCAGTCCTTCTAAGATTTCGGCTCTACCGTCTGCCATCATACCAATTTTGACTGGCACGGAAGCAAAGCTGGTATCACTGCGTTGCACCACCACGCGGTTTTCACGTCCGGTAAGGATCAGTGCTTCAGTTGGTACAGTGAGCACATTATCTTTTGGCAGGCCAAATAAGGTCACATCAACTAAACTGCCAGGTCTGAGTTTGTCGTTATGATTGTTAAGCTTGATCCGCACCCGCATCGCTCGGGTGACAGGGTCTAATTCTGGGTAGATATAGTCAATTGTCGAGTCAATATCAAACAGCCCTTGTGCTGCAGCACTAACACTGACTTTACGGCCTTGTTGTAGCCAGCTTTGTTCATTTTCAAATACATCAGCAATGACCCATACACTGTCTAAATTAACGATTTCAAACAAGGTATCTCCAGGCTGAATATACATGCCATGACGCACGGTTAGCTTACTGATAAAGCCATCTTGTGGGGCATAAAAAGGCACTTTAAAAATGGTTTCACCGGTTTTTTCTAAACGATCAATTATCGAGGTATCGACGCCAAGCAGCTCTAAGCGTTTACGTGCTTTAAGTAATAAACTGCTACCTCGTTTTTTATCTTGCAAAAGGTAGTCTTGAGCTTGGGAATAGTCGTCTTGGGCATTGACGAGCTCGGGTGAATAAAGCTCATATAAAAGTTGGCCTTTTTTTATCTGTTGTCCCACGTTATGTACCGTGAGCGTTTCTATCCATCCGGTTGCGCGTGTATGCACATGGCCAATCGCATTTTCATTATATTGCACCGTGCCTATGGTATTCACTTGGCGCGACAAACTGGTTTTTTCAACTACATGGCTTCGCATACCCAAAGCTTGTTGCATCCCGCCAGAAACACCGACAACAATTTCTTGGCTTGCATCGGTAACGGTGACTTTCTCTAAATTCATCCCGCAAATAGGGCAGGTTCCAGGAGCATCGGACACCACATGTGGATGCATTGGACAAACATATTTTACATTGGTGCTGTCGCTCTGATTTACTGCCGGCACTAATGTAGGTTTAGGTTGGCTAAACACCTTATCTGCTTGGCTTTGTTTTACAGAAGTCGCACTTTGCATATTTGCCATTGGATCTTGAGTGTCGTCAATGGTGGACTCTTCTTCCTCTTCTTTGACGACGAGAAACATATTACAGATGGGGCAGGTTCCCTCTTTATCACTGATCACTTCAGGATGCATCGGGCAAGTATAAGTTTTACTGGCTTGCGACTGATGCTGGGCATGATCGTGCTCTGCGCCATAAGCGACAGGTGATGTGAAAGCCGCGGGGATCATTACCCCAACAAACGCGCCTAATAGCACACTAGAAAGTGGGAATTTCTTCATAACAACCTCGATATTCATCATGGCAATACTGAAGATTGCCATGATGATAAACGCTAAAAACAATAATGTTGAATGTGCTCAACACACAAGAATGATCAGTTAAACTTGTCTGCTAGGCTTGGTTCTTTTGGAATAGCGCCATGCATGTTAGCCATCGGATGTTGAGTGTCGCCTGCGCTGGACTCTTGTTGATCATCTTTGACGACGAGAAACATATTACAGATGGGACAGCGCCCCTCTTTATCGCTGATCACTTCAGGATGCATCGGGCAGGTATAGGTTTTAGTGGCTTGCGACTGATGCTGGGCATGATCGTGCTCTGCACCATAAGCAACAGTTGATGTGAGAGCTGCGGGGATGATGACCCCAACGAATGCACTTAATAGCACATTAAAAAATGGGAATTTTTTCATAATAACCTCGATATTCATCATGACAATACTGACAACCGGCATGATGATAAACGCTAAAAAACAATAATATTGAATGTGCTCAACGCACAAGAATGATCAATTGAATTAAGCGATAGGAGGGCGGAACGCGGGAGGGAAAGCGATTGACACATGGTTAACAACCATCGTAAGCGGTGCAGAGTAAACGGGAGTACTGGTCGTGGCCAATGGAATATCAATTAGGTTGGCGGTAAACGAAATAGTTAAACAGTGGTTACAATCCAAGCTGCAAAATCCGGACCCATTACAACAGCTGTTTTGCGGTAACTTTGTGGCAATAGGTTCGTCCACATCATTGACGGCATTTTGCATATCATCGTGGCAGTTCTTCATTGCCTTGTGTGACATGGCTGATGTGGTGTTGGTTGTTTTATCGGTTTGAGCGGACATTGTTTGAGCCATTTCTGCATGGGCCATCGGCACCATCAAACTGTCATTAGTCAACAACCCCTGTCCGACAAGTGCGAACAAAGTGATGGCGATGATCCAATAGTTTGACTGCTTTGCTCTCATTTAGCTTTAACCAAGTCGTTTATTAGGGGTTAGCTTAACAGACCTTTACTTCAGTAAACATCTTTCAAGTAATAACAGATTATATTCATTAATCAGAAAATAATAATAACGTTTTTATTATCATTTTCGTGTGATACACATTCCATTTCATTAATTTAGGGGCGACTTACGTTAAAATCGCCATTATCTACGTTTTAATTTGGGTCGATACCTGTTGCGCTTGAGCATATCAATCACCCAAATTAACCCACTAAAAGTTAACCATAAAGTGATAAATGCAAAAATCATGATAGGGATGTTATTAAAACTGCCTTCACTGGTGTAATCCATAAAGTGCAGCATAAAAAATATATCGGCTAAACGTGTATGCTCATCACTGTGGCCGACAAGTCGACCCGACTGCGCTTCAATATAAACGCTGGTGTCAATGTTATCAGCAAAGTTTATCTGCCAAGTGTCATTGTGCTGTTTAGGAAAGTCGTCTAACGGCGGAGTGAGTAAGAGAGTTGAACTTATTGTAGCCTCTCCAGAATAAGATGCTTTGGCCAACTGTTGTGCCATTGTGGTATCAATTATTACTTGGTTACCGTCATAAGCATCAACCAAGCTGTAGTCATTGTTAAGATGATTGTATAAGCCTTTTTCATGGGTTAATAGGTAGTAAGGTTTATCTAATAAAGTAATGATGTTAAGCGATACGCTAGGTTTAAAGGCGGCCAAAATAGTACTAGGTTCACGCAAACGATGAGTCTCTATTACCACTTCAGTGTGAGTGTCGTTAAGGTGGGTAAGTCCTTGGGCTTTATTGTGATCCATAAGATTAAAATACAGCCCGCTGATTAACCAAAGGAGTAACTGAACCCCTACAATGACTGATGCCCATTTATGCAGTTTTCTTACCCAAAACATTAGGCAACCCCACTGTGTTTACGCTTGCTCAACATAGGTTTGCGTTTGTTTTTAGTACGACGTAATACTCTGAAATACACTAATATTAACCCGCTAACGGTAGCTAAAGTTGAGAACAATGCTATCCAGAATAATAATTGATTATCGATTTCTTCAGCATCACCATAATCCATCACATGAAAACGAAACACCCAGTCGAATAAACGCCAAAATGCATGGCGCTTGCCTACTAATAATCCACTGTCAGCTGAGATATAAAGTGATGGTGCGGAAAAGTGGTCGAAATTAATTCGCCACGCCGGTAAGTGACGAGCACTGAGTTCAAAAGGTGGGTTATCGGTCAGTAAACTCACCTCGGTAATCGGCTCATTACCAAGGTAATAATATTGCGCTAATGCTATGGCTGCCGTTTGATTAAGTGGCGATAAACGTTCACCTGTTTGCGCATTTAGCAGTACCTGCTGAGTCGATTTTATGGTCGGGATAGAGAAGCTGTATACGTCTTGTTGCATCAGTTTACCGACACTTATTTGCTCTGCTTCAGGATAAGTTTGTAACAGTTTTGCCAATGAATACTGCATTTTATCGGGATTGATTTTTGTTTGGGGGTTACTGATGAGCGAATCCCCATGAATATAGTCAATATGCATAAACACCATATATGTTCCAGTTACTGACCAAATCACAAACTGTAGCCCGAGAAACAGCATCAACCATTTATGGAGTGTTCTTGCGGTTTTATGCATTCAAATTAACCTTATTATTTTTATTATTGGTTTAGTTAGAAAGTGTTTTACGCTAGTAAATCAAGCTATAAATGACCATCGAGATACCATTATCTGTTAAGTGACTCATAGTTTGCAGCAATTTATGTTAATCGTGAAGTTAAAGAAGAGCTGTCAACGGACGCCAATAGCATCACTAGCATGCAATTAGTGGCTAACAATGCGATGCCTGCAATGAAGTCGCATCACACTCAATATTAGTCGTCAGCGCTAACGCCGAATGAATTAGCGGGCAGTGAGTGATTGTTTCGCTAATATTTGGTAAAGGGCAGGAGATAAATGTTATCTCATACCCTTTACCAAATATGATGCATTTATCTAAATTTCTGTGGTTAATGTTTTGCATTAAGTATTATTACCCACTAGCCAAGGACGAAGGCAAAACTCAAACTTATAACTCAAGTTCGGTGACTACTAAGCTAATCTTGTGGTTCAACGTTATCCTCATTAACCACTTCGGTAGTTTGATTCGGTAATCGGTGTTTGTTTTGGTACGGCACGAGTAAAAGTCGAGATCTAGCTCGCATTTTAGACATATTTTAGATAAGCAATTCTCAAAATAGCGACTAAAATCAATTTTATAATTTCGAATAATCCTAAACTAGACTTATAAATATTAGAAATTCCTTTTTTGCTATTACGGAGATTGAACAATGAACTGGCGTGCACTATTTAAACCAAGCGCGAAGTACTCGATTATTGCCCTCATTGTGGTTGGTGTAATTGTGGGTGTCGTGGGTTATTTCGCAACACAACAAACTTTACATGCAACAAGTAGCGATGCTTTTTGTATGACATGTCACCGTGACCATTCGTTAAGAGATGAGGTTATGGCGTCAGCTCATGGTGGTGGTAGAGCAGGTGTCACCGTGCAATGTCAAGATTGTCACTTACCACATGGCCCATTTGATTATTTAGTTAAAAAAATCATTGTTTCTAAAGACATTATTGGCTTGATGACCATTGATGGCTTTATGACGCAAGAATGGTTAGATGAAAACCGTAAAGAACAAGCGGACCTAGCCTTAAAATACTTCCGCAGTAATGATTCTGCTAACTGTCAGCATTGCCACACTCGTATTTATGAAGATCAGCCTGATACGATGAAGAAAATGGCCGTAAGAATGCACAGTATGAACTTTAAAAAAGCACCAGAAGACAGAAAGACCTGTGTCGATTGTCATAAAGGTGTCGCGCATCCTTACCCTAAAAAGTAATGTGCCGATGTTGTTAACTAAAAAACCTCGTTAAATAACGAGGTTTTTTTATGCCAATGCCTCAGATAATCGCCATTTTTAATATTTGTTGATGCCGTTAACAAGCGGGCTAGAATGCCGTGAATGATATTGCTCAAATAGTGCAAATACTCCCCACAGCAAAATCTCTCGATAATGTACTGCAGGCTTATTGTTACGAAGATTTTTTAAGCGTGTGAGTAGTACAAGTATCATGTGCATTGCCGCGGTGATACTGGCGAACACATTTAAAAATAGTGAGACATCTGGGCTGAAAATAAAAAAGCCGTAAGCCAGCAAACACCACATCGACAAAGTGGCCGTTTTACCAATCAGTACAATATCGTTTATAGACATCGGCATTAACTTAATCGACCGATAACAGGTTATCGTTCGGCAGGTATTGGTACAGTCGATAACATACTTGACCTGCCATTTTTTCTTTTAAGGCAACCCAGGTTGCTGGCACATTGACTGAGGTTAATTCTGATTCGGTTTCGAGATAAATTTGTGCATTGGGGTTTAACCATTGATGTTGCATTAATAACTCAATGGTTTTGTTTACTAAATCTTTACGAAACGGTGGATCGATAAACACAATATCAAACCCACCTGGTGTACCTTTAGCAAGCACTTGCAAACTGTCGGCATTAATAACCTCTGCATTTTGACATTGCAGGGTGGCAAGATTTTGTTTTAGCTGATTAGCAGCATTTTTTTGCAGTTCAATTATGGTTGCAAAGCTAGCATAACGGGATAAAGCCTCAAGGCATAATGCACCGCTGCCGGCAAAGCAATCGAGCACTTTGGCACCACGGATATCATTAGCAAGCCAATTGAATAAGGTCTCGCGAACGCGATCTGTTGTCGGGCGTAGACCTTCAAGATCATGGATCGGTAGCTTACGAGATCGCCATTGACCTGAAATAATCCGCACCTGACCGCTGCTGGTATTTTTTTTAGCCATCTCATCCTCGTGATTTGCCTGAACAAAGAAAAAAGAAAGTGGTAGACTATGCCACAATCTGAACCGTCGTTATTTTATATCAAACTTGTGATTAAATGTGAGTATTCATCATTTTACTGGTGAGAGATGCAACAAACGGCTTCAACTGAATTTTTAAGCATATAAATACTGGTAGCAAACATGGCAAAGAAAGGTTTTTTTTCCTGGTTTCGTAAAGATAAGCCCGTCCCTGAAGTTGAAGAACAGCAGCAACTCGATGTTGATGCGGAGAATGAAGTTGTAACAGAGACTGCAGAGCAACCTCAACCAGCTGAGCAGCAAGAACGTCTTGAAACTGAGCTTGCAGAACAAGCCCGTATCGACGCTGAGCGTATTGCTGCAGATAAGTTGGCCGCTGATGTTTTAACCTCAGAAAAGCTCGCCGCAGAAAAGCTAGCTACTGAGCAGGCAGAGCAACAAAAGCAAGCACTAGAGACTGAACGTTTAGAAGCTGAACGTGTTGAACAACTTCGTCTTGAACAGCTTGATCTAGAAAATAAGCGTCTTGAGCAAGAGCGTGTCGACAGTGAACGAGTAGAACAAGCCCGTATCGATGCTGAGCGTATTGCTGCAGAAAAGCTAGCCGCTGAGCAGGCTGAGCAACAAAAGCAAGCACAAGAGACTCAGCGTTTAGAAACTGAACGCTTAGAAGCCGAACGTGTTGAACAACTGCGTCTTGAACAGCTTCATCTAGAAACGAAGCGTCTTGAGCAAGAGCGTATCGACAATGAACGAGTAGAACAAGCCCGTGTCGATGCTGAGCGTACTGCAGCAGAAACGTTAGCAACTGAAGCCTTAGCTGCAGAACTAGCCGCACAGCAATTAGCAGAACAACAATTAGCAGAACAACAGGCAGCCGAGCAACAAGCACCGATAGAGTCTATTGAGTTAGCACAACAAGATGAACCGCAAGCTAAACCACAAAAAGAGGGTATGTTTGCCCGCTTAAAACGTGGCTTAATGCGCACCAGTGAGAATATTGGTTCTGGCTTCATTGGCTTATTCCGCGGTAAAAAAATTAATGAAGAGTTATTTGAAGAACTCGAAGAACAATTGTTAATCGCTGATGTGGGTGTTGAAACCACCAATAAATTAATTAAAAGCCTGACCGAGCATGCATCTCGTAAGCAGCTTAAAGATGCTGAAGCGCTTTATGATTTAATGCGTGAAGAAATGCAAAAAATGCTCGATCCGGTAGCTATTCCTTTAGTTCCCGATAACGCCAATGGCCCATTTGTCATTCTTATGATTGGTGTCAATGGTGTAGGTAAAACCACCACGATTGGTAAACTGGCTAAACAGTACCAAAGCCAAGGTAAATCTGTCATGTTAGCTGCCGGCGATACCTTCCGCGCAGCGGCAGTTGAGCAGTTACAAGTGTGGGGACAACGCAATAACATTCCGGTAGTGGCCCAGCATACTGGCGCAGACAGTGCTTCAGTTATATTCGATGCCTTACAAGCCGCTAAAGCGCGTAAAGTAGACGTATTAATTGCAGATACAGCGGGACGTTTGCAAAACAAAAGTCACTTAATGGAAGAGTTGAAAAAAGTCGTGCGAGTGATGAAAAAACTCGACCCAGATTCGCCTCATGAAGTCATGCTAACGCTAGATGCTAGCACTGGTCAGAATGCTATTAGCCAAGCACAGTTGTTTAAAGAAGCGGTTGGCGTGACGGGGATTACCATCAGTAAATTAGATGGTACCGCCAAAGGCGGGGTGATTTTTGCGATTGCCGATAAGTTTTCTATTCCTATTCGTCATATTGGTGTCGGTGAGCAAATTGATGATTTGCGTACTTTTAACTCCAATGATTTTATTGAAGCATTATTTAGCCAGGATAAAACGGACCAATAATTTATGATCCAATTTGAGCAGGTCAGTAAAATCTATGCTGGAGGCCAAAAGGCCCTTATGGATGTCAATTTTCACCTCCGACAAGGTGAAATGGCTTTTTTAACCGGCCATTCTGGTGCGGGTAAAAGTACCTTGCTCAAACTCATTACGGTTATTGAACGTGCTACGGCAGGTAAGGTATCTATTAATGGGCATAACATTGCCAATGTAGGGCCAAAACATGTGCCCTATTTACGTCGTAATATTGGTGTGATCTTCCAAAATCATCACTTGTTGATGGATAAAACCGTATTTGACAATATTGCCTTGCCGTTAGTGATCGAAGGTTTCACCCATGGCGAAATTCGTAAGCGTGTTGCTGGCGCACTCGACATGGTGGGTTTATATGGCAAAGAACGGCATTTGCCGATAATGCTGTCGGGTGGTGAACAACAACGAGTCGGCATTGCCCGCGCTATTGTTAACAAGCCACCACTGTTGTTGGCCGATGAACCTACGGGTAACTTAGACCCTAAATTATCGATGGATATTTTACGCTTATTCGAAGCCTTTAATGACTCGGGTACTAGCGTGCTAATTGCCACCCATGATTTAGGCCTTATTGCGCGCATGAAATATCGCACTTTTACTCTGCGTGAAGGACGTATGCTCGGTGGAGAAAGTTCTACTGCTGGTGGGGAGATAATACGATGAGTAAAAAAGTGAATATTACTCAGAGTAAATTACCTTTAAGCGGTCGCATTGTGATGTTTTTTATTCGCCATGTGCAACAAGGCATGTCGAGTATGGGCGAACTATGGCGCAGCCCTGTTTCATCCATTATGACCATGGCTGTATTGGGCGTGAGTTTAAGCTTACCCGCAGCATTGCAGGTTCTGGTTAAAAATGCTGAAAACATCACCCAATCTTGGAACAGTGCCGCTGAAATTTCGTTATTTATTAACAAAGGCCGCAGTGAACAATCTATTCAAAGTTTGTTGTCGCGTATTAAAGCTTTCCGTGAAGTTGAATCGGTGACCTATATCAGTCGCGATCAAGCATTAGAAGAGTTTCAACGCTTATCTGGTTTTGGTGAGGCATTGTCATATTTAGATGAAAACCCATTACCCGCAGTGGTTACGGTAACGCCTTCGCTTAAATATTCTAGTCCCTCTGGGGCGCGTGAGTTACTGGTAAAATTAGAACGTGAATCTGAAGTTAACTTTGGTCGTTTAGATATTGAATGGTTAGAACGTCTGCAAGCTTTGCTTAAATTACTTGAAAAAACCGTGTTGGCAATTGCTGCCTTGCTGGTTCTTGCGGTGGTATTAGTAATAGGCAATACGATTCGGCTTGCGATTATGAATCGTCGAACCGAAATTGAAGTGATGAAGCTAGTGGGTGCGACTGAAGCCTTTATTCAACGTCCGTTTTTATACACTGGAATTTGGTATGGGGTCATCGGTGGCATTTTGGCTTGGCTCATTATTAATTTGTTAGTGTGGTATCTCGATGGCGCCTTAGCTGAGTTGCTGGGGTTATACGGCAGTGAATTAACCATTCAGTCATTATCATTTTCAGAATTGATTAAACTGGTGTTATTGGCATCATTTTTAGGCTGGTTGGGCTCATATTTATCTGTACGACAACACTTACGTAGCATTGAACCGTCATAATAGCAGGCGTATAATTAAAGTTGAGCCACAATAATGAACGTTTGTTCACTTGCATTGTGATGATCTTGCGGTAAAAATGTTCATCTAGTAGAACCTTATTTGACATATGATGTCATATAGTTGATAGTTTATCGGCTAAATCGAGTGAGCTCTGTTGTGTAGTGAACCAAGAGAGCTTGTTCATCGTACTGAAGTTAGCTGAAATATATTTTTGAATGTAGTAGGAGAGCGAATGACTTATCAAACGCAATCAATGGCGCTGGCGGTTCCACACAATGCTAGTAGCCTAGAAGCGTACATCCAGTCTGTGACCAGCATCAACATGTTGGACGCCGATACAGAGTACGACATCGCCAAGCGTTTACAAGAAAATGGCGACCTACAAGCGGCAAAACAATTAATTATGTCGCATCTTCGTTTTGTTGTGCATGTTGCGAAAGGTTATTCAGGATACGGCTTACCACAGGCAGATCTTATTCAAGAAGGTAACATTGGTTTGATGAAAGCGGTTAAACGCTTCGATCCAGATGTTGGTGTTCGCCTAGTGTCTTTTGCGGTGCATTGGATTAAAGCTGAAATTCATGAATACGTGTTGAAAAACTGGCGTATCGTGAAAGTAGCGACCACTAAAGCACAGCGTAAATTATTCTTTAATATTCGTAAGTCTAAAAAGCGTTTAGGTTGGTTTAGTGACGCTGAAGTGACCATGGTTGCAGAGAATTTAGGTGTATCGAAAGCAGACGTGACCGAAATGGAATCACGAATGGCAGCTCAAGATCCGGCCTTCGACTTAACCAATGACAGCGATGACGACCATCATGATTTTGCCCCTGCATTATATTTAGAAGATCATTCTTCTGATGTGGCGGATCAGGTTGAGCACGCCAATTGGGAAGCAGACTCTCAAACACGTTTATTATCGGCCATTAAAACCTTAGACGAACGTAGTCAGCATATATTACGTGCGCGTTGGTTAGATGATACTAAAGTGACTTTGCAGGAACTTGCATCGACTTATGAAGTCTCTGCTGAGCGAATCAGACAGTTAGAAAAGAATGCCATGAACAAGCTTAAATCTTGTATGGAGTAACACTCCAGCGTATTCGATTCTGATAGATTAAAACCTGCTACGGCAGGTTTTTTTATGGCTTAAATTTGATGATTTGGCAGCGAAGCTTTATCAGCATTAATTGATTTTGAACTTAGCGAAATCCAATGTAGACCCATTCACTTTAGAGCTAGTCAATTACGTGTAGACCTATTTCGAATAAGCGAATTTAGCATAATCAAATGAAACCGAAACAACGGGGGGGTAATCGTTATTGAGCACAGTCATCATGAGGCTGTTTTTGCGGCGTCTATCTGGGTTTTAATTGCGTTGATGATGCTTTTTCTTGGCACTTTTAAGCCACTGGAGGCGATGTCTTTTGGCCAGCAAAAAAATTGTCTTGGTCGCTTGAAGCGCGCCAGAGTTGATTCAACTAACTGACTCAGCTGCAAGTTGATGTTATCGATATTAACACTATTTAAATCAGCAGCTTTAGCATTAACGGTTTCGAGTCCAATTGCATTAGTATTATTATCTGCGACACAATAATCAATAATGGCAGCAGGTAAGTGACCGAAAATTATATCGTCTATGGCAAACACAATTGCTTGTGCGACATTAGGATGGGTTAATAACACCGCTTCAAGTTGTTCTGGATGAATGTTCTCACCGCCACAAATAAACATGTTATCCATACGGCCTAAAATACTCAGTTGCCCCTCTAGATCTAGTTGTCCTTTGTCGTGGGTACAAAACCAGCCTTGATCATCTAATGGCAAGCTTAACCCCTGGTCGGTTAAATAGCCTAAAAATAAACACTCACCTTTTACCCAAATAACCCCGTCTTTCAACCTCAATTGTCTTGAAGGCAAAGGACAACCATGATGGCCTAATAAATTGGCTTTAGCGGTGGTAATTTGCGAGCTCATCTCTGTCATACCATAGCTGGTGTAAGCGTTAATATGTAGATGTTGTAGTGCATCAATAAGTGTGGGCTCTATAACGCCACCGCCCAACAGTAATGCACTTATATTGGTAAACGCTGCGGGATGTTGCCGGAGTATCTGTATCGCTTGGGTTGGCACTAATGACACATGGGTGACATGGCTGCTTGTAAGTTGTTCGGCCAGTGTTAATGCGGGATCTCGCAATACAATGCAGGCTCCAGCCAAAGTGCAACGATGAATAATGGCCAAGCCACCAATATGAAACAGTGGTAACGATAATAGCCAAGCATCAGAAGGCGCTAAAGCAATAAACGTTGCAGCCCCTTTTGCGCTGCTCAAATGGTTAATTAAGCAATGTACCGCAGCTTTGGGCGTACCACTTGAACCAGATGTGAGAATAATATTGGAAGCTTGATGCGGTGATACCTCGACAACTTGGTTGATTAGTTGATCTACTTTTTGAGGCAATTCAATATCGAGCCAGTTGGCAATCTCAATCGCGGTTTTTCTGCTAACGTTATCGGTCCATAACCATTGGAGATCAAAGCGTTTGATAAGCTGATTAATTTGCACATCAGCCAATCGAGGTGACAAAGGTAAAAATATCCATCCTGCATCAATGCATGCCCAATATAGACAAATCATTTCAATATTATTGTGTGACAAACAAGCCACAATATCGCCATGCTTAACACCTTGTGATTGCAATTTTTGTGCTACGCAGTGAACTAAACCACTTAACTGAGCATAACTGACACGAGTCGTGGTGCATGTATTGTTGCAAGTCTTATTACCAGTAGTGATGCTCGGATTGACGGCTTTATGGCTACTTTCAATAGCAATAGCATCTGGATGATTTAATGCTGCTTGATGCAAAGGTGACATCATTATATACCTGCCTCGCCTGAGTCTTGTGGTTGGCCGATGTGAGTCAGTAATTGCAACACTTGATGATTTAGCCGTGGAGATAACCCAGAGGTGGCTAACAGCAAGGGTTTGCCAAAGGCGCTTAATGTATCAAGGCCTGGTGGTTCATCTGGCGTGAGTGCCTGGCTGACTATGCGTAAGTCGCTGATACCGAGGTCAGATTCTAAGCTTGAACTTAAAATACAACGCACACCAGCTAGATGAGCTTGGCTAATCATGTTTTGCAATTTTTCCAGAGAACCCAATAACATGGGTTTGATAATTAATGCGCCTAAACCGGGTTGTTGCAATGCTAAATCGAGAACAAATTGAGATGAATTCAATGACTCATCTAAGGCATATTTTATTCCCAATTGCCGGTGTATTTGGGCATTGTCACTGGGGTTAATACATGGCTCTTCAATGTATTCAATTTTGTGTTTTGGTAAACACGCTAAAAAGTCGATAGCCTGTTCAAGGCTAAAACCACGATTAGCATCTAAGCGTAATGTTACATGCGGTGCTATTGCCAACACTTGATAAATAAATTGGATTTCGTTTTCCATACTGGTTTGAGCGACTTTAATTTTTACGCTGTTGATGCTGGTCAGTGTCTGTAACTTTTGAGTAATAACATGTGCTGACATTCCATCATAAAGTAATGGCACCACAGCTAACTGAGTCTGTGGATTTTCGATGCGAACAGGCAATCGATGGCTTAGTTTTGCATCCAATAAGCTCAATGAGAATGCCAATGATGGCTGCGATATCTGCTCGGCAATATTGGCTAGAATCGCTAAGGGTTGATCGATCAAACTCGGTAATATTGACAACAGTTGTGATATCACCTCATCAAGCGACTCTTGGCTAAACCCCGTTATTGGTTGGCTATCAATATCGAGGCCTGATAATGGCGCTATTTCAACCCAAGCCATTTGCCGATTATTAAGCCGGAGAGTAAGCACTAACCCTTTACGAAAATCAATTCGTTGTATGCCTACAGGTAAACTAGGGTTGAGTTCAATTTGATATTGATACAGCGTACAGCTGATTATCGTTAAGTTATCTGATGACATTGTTACTCCTTTGGATCCGTTAGCGGATCTAGGCACAATAACGCCAGTAAGGTGTCGGTAAACAATTGAGGATTCAGGCTGTGAATATTATGTCCCGCGGCGTGCAAAGGATGTAACTGCAAAGTGCCTAAACCAGACTCTGCCAGTGTCGCCTGCCAATCTATAGCCACCTGAGCAAATTTTTTGTCATCAACTCCATACATAAAATGACATGGACACTTTAGCGGCTCAAGTACGGTGCGGCAGTCTTGCTGCAAACTAAGAGACGTTGTTATGTAACAATTGGCTAGGCGTTGTGGATCATTGCTACGGCGTATGGCAATGAGTTGCTGTTTTTGAGCTTCGCTCAAGTCGTTAAAAACTGCTTGTTGATACCAAAGAGCGAGAAAGTCCGCTATGGGTAAATGCTGTAGTTTTTTCGCCCAGATATTATCGCTTTTGGCTCGCGCGGCTTGTTGCTGAGCATCTTGCAAGCCAGGGTGAGCGGATTCGAGGGTTAAGCTTAAGAGTGAATCAGCATAACCATCTGCAATATGCAGCGCTATTCGCCCGCCTAATGAGTAACCCAGTAAATGAAACTGCATATAGCCCATGCTATGCACTTTACTGACAATAAGCTCTGCTGCTTGGTGTAATCCTGGTGAATCTAAGGTGTCTACGTTAGCGCCATGACCCGGTAAATCAATGCAAATACAATGGAAATGTTGACTTAATCGTGGCATTAAAATAGACCAGTCGTCTTTACTGCCCAAAAAACCATGTAGCATTAATAATGCAGGTAATTGTGGCTGGCCAAAACGACGGATCATTACCATTAGTGTTGTTTCACCCATTGACTGATTTGTGTTATTTGATCGCTGGCTTGAGTAGGGCTGACATTAACTTCAATCACTGAGGCACAATTAAACTCAAAGGCTTCTTGATACGCCTGATTAAACGACTCAATATCATCTGCTTGCCGATAGGCCAAACCAAACATGGCGGCGCCATAACCAAACTCTAGACCGTGGCTTAATCGATAAAAGTCATTGCGTAGGCTTTCATTGGGTACAGGCAGCAAATTAAAAATGTTACCGCCATCATTGTTAATAATAACCAGCACAAATGGTTGAGTCATTTGTTTTAACAGTGCCAGAGAATTGAAATCATACAAACAGGATAGGTCGCCCATCACTAGGGTTGTAGGTGCATTTTTATCTGCGGCTACGCCACAAGCGGTGGCAATTAATCCATCGATGCCCGATGCCCCTCGGTTGGTATAAATTGCCGGTGTGTTGGTCGCAATTGGCGCATACATATCGTAGAGTCTAATAGGTAAACTATTACCGATAAACAGTATATGTTGATCTGATTGAGCCAATGCTATGGCGCGCACAACTTGGGCTTCACCAAAGGTTGTATTGTCGATTTGTTGCTTAAACAGCGACTCTAATGACTCATTTAACGGTAATAACTGTAATGCCCAGTTGGCTTGTGATGATCGCGGCCAAGGTAATTGGCATACCGCTTGAACACTTGCTTGATAAAACTCTTTAGACTGATGGGTCGGGTCTAAACGATCCCCGTGTTTAACTACATGCCAGTAGCTATGCCAGGATTGTTGGGCAATATATTGAAGTAATCGTTTGGAAATGAAACGACCACCAAAGACCAATATCCGCTCAGCTTGTTCGAGTTGTTTGTTGGCTTTCGGGTTTAATAATAATTGGTCAACGTGGCCGATTACGCCTGGATGCTGACGCAGCTGTGATTGTGCATCAACCAATACTGGCCAGCCAAGTTTTTGCGCTAACGCGACGATTTGCTGTGGATTATCTTCAGGAGCTAAGGTGCCAACCACTACCACACCTTTACCATGAACAAAGCGCATTAAGGTGTCTGTAGTCGGTAACTCAGCACTCGTTAGGCTAGCATAGCGTGTCAGTGGTTTAGTGTTTTCAAACCATTGGTTTAATGGCGCAAGATAGGTTGATGTTGTCACACTGGCCGTTTTCTTTACATGGGCTAATGTCACCAATTCTGTAGGGTATAGCGGCTCACGGTACATGCAGTTTATGTGTACCGGCTGATGTTGATTAGCTAAAGCATGATCGATAGTACTCAATAATGCATTAGCCGGATAACCAAGATCAGGCGTTGGTAAATTAACTTGCTTAGCATATTGAGCAAAAATAGCGGGCTGAATAATCGCTTGATTCGCGCCACAATCAATCAGCTCTGGTGGTCTGTCACCAGATAGAATAATCAGTGGCACATGGGTTAGCCACGCCTCAACAATGGCCGGATAAAGATTGGCCACGGCGGTGCCTGAAGTGGTAATGATGGCGACTGGCGCATTGCTGGCTTTTGCCAGTCCAAGGGCCATAAACCCTAAACCACGCTCGTCAAAATGAATATGACGAGTGAGCTGGGTTTGACTAGCAGCGGCCAATGTTAGCGGAGTTGAGCGAGAACCTGGTGCCATACACACATGCTTAACCCCTAAGCGTGCAAGCTCTTCCAAGATCAATTGACCCCATAACAAATTCATATCGGCGCTGGTCTGTTGTTGCATATTGGCTCATATTACAAATAAATAAACGAATATTAGTGTAACGCCAAGTTAGCGTTATATCTAAGATTTAGCGCAGATTTTTATCCGAAACCTGCGAAATAAGCTGTTAAGGTTACAATCAAATATCAGCCTTATTCTCTCTTGTTTTATTTATGTTGTGCTAATGTTGTTAATATGATTTATTTATAGTATTAAAAACAATAACAAGGACCTTTGGAATATGGAATCTGCTGCATTATTAAAAAGAGTTGATGAGTTACCTCGTTTACCCAAAGCCGTTAGTGAATTGTTAGATGCGGTTAATAATGAAAATACCACCGTTAAGAGCATTTCTGCCAAAGTGGCCCAAGATCCCCTTATCAGCGCTAGAGTATTGAGATTAGCTAATTCAGCTCATTTTGGTCGCAGTCGTGAAGTAGGTTCGATTGACGAAGCTGTGATTCGTTTAGGTATGCAAACGTTGCGAACGTTGGTGATTGCTTCTGCGGTTATTGGTGCTATTCCTGATGTAGAAGGTATCGATTTAGCCGAATTCTGGGGTGAAACTTTTGAAGTCGCCCTGTATGCGCAAGAAGTAGCCAAACGTTGTGGCGTCGCACCAGATGAAGCTTTTACATGCGCAATTTTACACAATATTGGTGATTTGCTAATCGCTTTTGTTGAGCCTTCGATTTCAGCACAAATTAGAGCTGCTGTCGCTGAAGGGGCTGATAAGCAAAAGCTTGAAACGAGCTTATTAGGTTTTGACTCACCCTCTGTTGGTGCCTTACTTGCTAAAACATGGAAATTTACTCCAGCTCTAGTACAAGGGATCGAATATCAACGTGAACCGCTTAATGCTAAGCCAGCTTCTAAGTTGGCTGCCGTTATCTATTTGTCGCACGAGGTATTCGCACATTGGAATGATCAACGAGATGATGAATCTTTTACCGCTTGGTTGGCAGCCATCACTAATAACAAAGCGGGTATGATCAAAATGGATATGGCTGGGCTAGGCGAGAAGCTCCTTGAGTTAAGAGGTAAAGGGCTAGAAATAGGTAAGCAATTAGCCTAGTTACAGTTAACACTCTTAACCATTAAGCTCTGTCTATACAGAGCTTGTTTAGGCTTGATTGTTAATCCATTCGCTCATGACCACATGAGTTTTAATTTTGACGATGTCAGCTTGAGCATCAATAAATTCACGGATCTCATGCAATCGTTGCATTGAATTTGCATGCACATAAACCAATAAATCCATGTCGCCAGTAATGCCTTGGCAAGTTATCACTTCCGGTATGGTGGTGAAAATATGGATGACTTCGGCGCAGCGGGCGCAACGATGTTGAATTTCAAAGTATGCCGACACACCTTGTTTTTGCGACTCACTCAGTAAAACCTGATAACCACGGATAACACCCGTTTGTTCTAATTTCTTAATTCGTTCGGTTACAGCACTACGCGACAAACTCACTTGCTCAGCAATAAACGAAATACTCTGTCGAGCATTGTGGCGTAATTCGTTTATAATCGCTTTATCAAATTTATCCAATGATTTATATCCCGATAATTGTGTGTCACAGCTACGTTCTGTCATTATGACGGGAAGTTGCCTTTAATCCGTCATATTGTCGGTTTAGCAAGACAACTTGAGCTCACTAACCCGCAGAATGTTTTACTGTTTGGCCTTATAATATCGCAATATATCACAGTAAGAATAAGATAATGAATCAAATGACCGCAACAATAGGACGCTGGCAAGGTGCTGGCTTAATGGCCACCACATTGCTAGGCACAGGGGTATTTATTTTACCGCAAATGACCATTGAGGTAGCGGGCTCTGGTTCGCTATTAGCATGGTTATTATTAACGGTAGCAATTATCCCGGTCGCATTAGTATTTGGTTTGTTAGCGAGTCGATTCCCACATGCTGCTGGGCCTGCTTATTTTATAGAAAAAGCATTTGGTGCTACAGCGGGTCGAACTATCGGGCTGATCTTTTTATTAGTGATCCCCATCGGCGCGCCTGCTGCAATTTTAATGACCTTTCAATTTTTAGAAGCATTGATATCAATTTCTGGGCTAGGTCAATTAGTCGCAGAGTTATTAATTGTGGCTGTGTTATTGCTGCTTAATATTAAAGGTATTCAGGTGTCGGCAAAATTACAGTTTGCATTAACCTTATTGATTGTATCGGTAGTAGCAATATTATTTGGTGCCAGCGGATTAAACGTCGATCAGTTAGAAACCTTTGCACACAGTAGCCATCCGCAATTTAGTGGCGTGATGTTGGCAATGGGTATTGGTTTTTGGAGTTTTCTAGGCATTGAAGCCATGACACATCTTGCCAGCGACTTTCGCCAACCCGATAAAGATTTGTTGCCTGCAATGATGATGGGCACCGTATTAGTGGGCGTTATTTATTTAGCCTGTACTTTTTTATTGCTAATGGTACCAACAGAAGGTGATGGCTTAGCGATGATATCGGCGTTTGATTATTTATTATCGAATACTTTTTTGGGCGGATATGGCGCGTATATCATCGGAGTATTGGGCATCGCTAGCGGGTTAGCAACAGTGAATGTGTATGCTGCTAGTGCTGCACGTTTATTGTGGAGCTTCAGTAAAGAGGGTATTTTGCCGCGCTATTTTGATAAATTAAACCCACACGGTGTGCCGTTTAGAGCCTTGTTTGCCATTTTGGGTGCCATGGCGGTGGTGATTATCGTGACCTTTTATAGCACTCAAGAATTAGAAGACTTGATCGCTTGGAGTAATGGCGTGTTTGTGATTATTTACTTATTGGCGATGTTGTCTGCGGCTAAGTTACTCAGCAAGCGGTATCTACCATTAGTGATTGCAGGTTGTTTGTTTTGTGTTGGTTTGGGCATCGCACTGGGCAGTAATATGATTTACGCCATTGTATTGGTGTTGGTTGTCGCCCCTTTTATGTGGTGGCAAAAAGCCCACCTAACGCGTAAGTATTTACTCAATAATAGCCAAGGCTAATTGGCTATTATTTAGCGCGTTTCCATGGCGATATTGCGCATTTGAATCAGCTCACTGTGCTTTAAGTGGAGTAAATCAGCTGTGCGACGAATAATTTGGTCTTCATATTGCGACAATTCACCATCGGAATACGCTAGTTGCCACATTGAAAGTAGTAATTTTTGTTTATCATCAATGCTAAATTGAGCATTAATCTCAGCGGTAAACTCAAATAGAGATGTGGCATTTTTACGGCTTTGTTTTGCCTCTTCTATAAGGGTTATCGCTTCTTCTGAGTTAATGCCTAACGTGTTTATGAGCATTTCAGGCAGTAAAGCAGCTTCAGCAGCAGCCAAATTTTCGTCGGCGTACACAACCTCTTGCAATAGGGTTGCCGCGGCCAGGTTGAGGTTTTTCTGTTTCTCTTCTGGGCTACTTTCTTGAGTATGCGATTGGAGAAATTGCTTTAGTTTGGCGATCATAATTATTCTGTCCAATGTTACTATTCATTTTTATGCTAGCAAAAATGCTAATCCCAAGCGAATGGCTTGGGATTAAATAATGTTAACGCGGGTGTTAGGGTAGCTTTAAGCCGTCTTAATAATGATTATAAGACTGAACCTAAGCCTTTCATTAATAAATCAACTGTACCGTCACCACCACTCTGTTGGAGATAGTTTTTAGCGATATCAACCATCGGAGTAATATATTCTTTTGAGATACCAAGCTTTTCAAAAGCATCATATACCATTGCGCTACCTTGTAACGCAGAACCTAAATTACCTGCTTGTGATAATAATCCTGACATACCACTGTCTGATGATAATGCCGGAACTGCAGCCAGTAGACCGTCTGCATTAGGGATGCTGTCGCTTAATTGACTGAAATCATTTTCACCTAAATTTGTTTGAGCCAAGCTAAGTAGTGAGCCTAACCCGCCTTCAGCTTGGGTTTGAGATAAGCCAAGTTGAGACATAACGTCACCCACTAAAGCACTTGATTGCTCTGTTGTTTCAGATTGTTCTATTGTTTCAGACAGTGCAATGGTTTTAGCTTGTTCTGTTACTGGTTTTTTAGTTATTTCAGCCACGTTGTCTAACCAGCCCGCAGATGCTGGTGCTGAGAATGCGAAGACGGTAAACAGTACCGGTAATGCGGATGCTAATTTCATAATGAGTGTCCTTTAATGTGGCTCAATGTCTAAACTTAGGCATCATTTTACCCTGATTTACATAAATGCGACAGATGATCGCGATTTTTGCTCATTAGACTTGTGCAAAATGCATTTTTTTTGGGTATCCTAAGCGCAATATTTGTTGTTAATAGATTACTGGAACCCACATGTCATTGTTTGCAATTTTGACTGAAGCATTTAACTTTTTTCGAAACCACATCCGTCAGCTTGCCGTACTGACTCTGCCATTACTGTTAATCCAAGTCGCTATTCAACTTTGGCTAGGTAATGAAATGTTGCAGGCTGATGCTGAAAACCCTCAATTCGGTGCTGTTCATGCTGCAGCAATGATGGTGCTATTGTTGGTTTTTTCATTTTTAATTGCCGCATTAACCTTATATTTAGAGCTGCGCTCCCAAGGTCACGATCTTGCGCCGGCACAAATATTAAAGGCTAGTTTACCATTTGTACCGCCATTATTACTGGCTGGAGTATTTTCTGGTTTAGCTATTTTAGCGCCAGTGATGATCTTTGCTGCGTTTGGCCCACTATGGTTGATAGGCTTAATCGTGAGCTTGTACTTGTTTTCTCGCCTAGCCTATGTGAACTTTATGGTGGTGGTTGAACGTTTAACACCTTTAGAAGCGATTAAGAGTAGCTTTAAATTCAGTGGCCCAATAACAATTAAAACCATTGCGGTATTATTGCTGTACGTGCCATTGTCTCTATTAGCTGGCATGTTTTCACAAGTCGCGATGCAAGTTGGTTTTCCACTACAACTGGTAGTAGAAGCTACATTTTCGTTCTTAGGTTTGTTTGTTAATATTGCGTTATTTAGATTGTACATGGTTAATCGTAAAACACCGGATGCTGATAAAGCAGAGGGATAAATATTCAATCAACTCGCTAAAAGGAGAAACCATTGTTAAATGATATTGAGTTTATTAATGGTTTCTCTACTGAGTTAAGCGACGATTATCGTTTAGCTAAAAGTTATGTACGCGATATTCCTACCCAAGCGTTAGTCTACATTCGAAGCTTTACCCATAAACTCGCCGCTCAATTAGCGGTTCAGCATGGAGTAACGTTTACCTCAGCAAACTTATATGATCGTATTGAGCAGCTGAATCAGCGACGTGTTATTGATGTTGCCGCAGTGCGGGCGTTACACCGATTACGCAGTGATGGTAATCGCGGCGCACATCCTGAAAAATATCATTTAACTCAAACTCAGCTTGTTAACATCGCGGAAAAGTCGATCCATCAAATTCTGCAGGTAATTGAAAAACTATATCCCTCTCTGCATCCAGGTGTTGCTCCGCATTATCAATTTGAAGCATTTGATTCATTTGCTGGCCGCGATTTATGTTATCGCGCAGTGATGAAAAATGATCCTGAAGCACAGTATTTAGTGGGGATGTCTCTTAAAGCCAAAGGATTAATGCTACAAGAGCAAGAGCGCGCGTTGGCACAAACCACTGACGATTCACTCTTAGCAAGTTCAAATTCAAGTTCAGCATCATCAAGCTCAACATCCTCAAGTTCAAATTCAGCTGAATCAAACACTCCAAGCCTAATATCAACCACGGTTGAACAAACGTCAGCGGATGTATTTGCCCAAGCAGCACATTGGTTTCATATTGCATCAGCTCATCATCAAGCGGCATTGTTTGAGCATGGTGTGAGCTTATTGCACGGCTATAGTGGTGCGGAAAATCCTGCGACGGGCGAGGCGTTTATTGCGCAAGCTGCAGCACAAGGTATTGTTAATGCGCAGGCCTTGTTAGGTTTCTTTTATCTGGTGGGCAGTGATCAATTTGAAGTGGATATTAATCAAGCCGAAACATTGCTGACATTAGCCGCTAATGCAGAAGATGCTGAAGCAATGTCAAACCTTGGGGTGCTGTTTTATCAAAACCAACAATTTGAACAAGCTTACTTATGGGTAAATAAAGCAGCGCAAACCGGTTACCCGCATGCACAATATCATTTGGCACTGATGCTTGAACAAGGTGAAGGATGCCAAATTGATCTCGCTACGAGCCAACAATGGATGCAAGAAGCCGCCGAACAAGGTCAGTTGGATGCGATGTTACGTTGCAGCAGTGATATCTTGCACGATGATGACGCTAGCCAAGAGCAACTTAATATTGCTGAACACTATTTGCATGAAGTGATTAAATACGGCCGTAATGTCACCGCGATGATTGAACTGAGTGTCGCCTTAGCCGACGGGATTTTAGGCCGTATCGATGTGGTACAAGCAGCATATTTACTACAACAAGCTAATTTGCACGCCAACGAGATTCAGCGCCAGGTCATCGAGCCGCTTTGGCAGTCGTTACAGATGCAAATTGACAGTGTGATTGCGCTTAATCCAACGGAAGATGAGTTAGCTACCTTGCAACAGGCAAAGTGCTTACTCGCGTAAATGACATTTGCTTTGTTATGGTTGTGTTTAAGCTGGGGTTGTTACGCAGTGATGACTCACGCTAGATAAGTGTGTAGCGCGTCTCTTCAATTCGCTTTAGTTAGAAACAATGCCTAATATTTAACTGATATATATTCAACATATCTCAACCTGCTTTGAAGCGCTTTGTGGAAAAACTTCACAGCAAGCCTAGCCTTACCATGCTCATACCAATAGAAAAGGTTAACGACAGGTGACAGCAATTAATATAACGACTTTGCCACCGCTTCCTGATGCGCATGCACTGGCTGTGTTATTGCTTGTGTTGCTTGCCCTGTTTCTATTTACCAGAGAATCTATTGCCATTGAGACCTCGAGTCTGTTTATTCTGGCAATGTTGAGCATCGGTTTTACAGTTTTTCCTTACGTCAATTCGCAGGGGCAACATCTTGAGGCGTTGCAGTTTTTCAGTGGTTTTGGCCATGAAGCGCTGGTGGCTGTGTGTGCCTTAATGATTGCCGGAAATGGTTTAGTGCGCACCGGAGCGCTAGTACCTCTTGGGCGAATTCTGGCGCGCTTATGGCTTGTTAGCCCAGCATTGAGTATGTTGCTGACCTTGCTGGTTGGCGCTTTTCTGAGTGCATTTGTTAATAATGTACCGATAGTCGTACTGCTGCTTCCTATTCTAATCAGTGTATCGCTGCGAACCGGAGAGCCAGCTTCGGGGATGTTAATGCCAATGGGATTTGCCACTCTGGTTGGAGGAATGAGTACCAGTATTGGCACCTCGACTAATTTGTTAGTTGTTTCAGTTGCTGCAGATATGGGCTTAAGAAGACTGCAGATGTTTGATTTTTTTGTACCGGCAGCAATCGTTGCCGCTATTGCTATTGTTTATTTATGGTTGATTGCGCCACGCTTACTGCCTGCTCGTAAGACCATACTCAGCGATACCTCCCCAAGAATATTTACTGCCCAACTGGTTATATTGGAAGACGGTTTTGCAGTCGGTAAGACATTAACCGAACTGATTGAAAAGAGCTCAGGTTTGCTGGAAGTATCACGCATTATGCGGGGCACTGGAACCTATGTTGTACCGTTGCCCGATGCGCAAATTCAGGCTGGGGATCGGTTAATGGTGAATGACACTCCGGAAAATTTGAAGGAACTTGAAAGTGCTCTGGATGCCATGCTCTATGTCGGAGATACGCCTGTTGATGAAGAGCATCCATTATCCGGTGAGGGACAGCAGATTGCCGAAATAGTCGTCATGCAAGGTTCACCTTTGCTTGGTATGACCTTGAGGCAACTTAACTTTTATGATCGTTATCAATTAATGGTGCTGGCAATACATCGAGAGGGAAACTCAGTAGAGACGCTGCGTGAAAAAATAGCACAGGCCCGTTTGCGCATTGGTGATGTTCTTTTAGTGCAGGGAGATCAAGATACCATTGGCGAAATCAAACGTGCTGGTGAGCTATTAGTGCTCGATGCCACCGCAGATCTTCCGTACACGGATAAAGCGGTAACGGCTTTACTGATTATGGCGGCAATTATTCTTGTGTCTGCATTTGGGGATGTTCCCATTGCGATAAGCGCCGTAGGTGGTGTGCTGCTTATGCTGGTCACACGCTGCCTAACCTGGCGTCATGCTTCTATGGCGCTAAGTACTCAGGTCATTTTGATTGTGGCGGCGAGTTTGGCTATGGGATCGGCATTATTAAAAACCGGTGGTGCAGAGTATTTAGCACAAGTCTTTGTCGCGTTAACCGCAGGGGCTTCTCCGGCGGTTATTGTATCTGGACTGATGTTGCTAATGGCCATTATGACCAATATTGTGTCCAATAATGCTGCGGCAGTCATAGGCACACCTATTGCTATCAGCATTGCGCAGCAACTGCAGGTTAACCCTGAACCTTTTGTTATTGCGGTGCTATTTGGTGCAAATATGAGTTATGCCACCCCTATGGCTTATAAGACTAACCTGCTGGTAATGCATGCGGGCGGCTATAAATTTACCGATTTTGTCCGAGTGGGCGTTCCACTAACGATTATCGTTTGGCTGAGTTTATCGCTATTACTGCCAGTCATGTATTCGCTTAGCTGGTAATCTTTGAAGTGGCGTAATTATTTATCAATCTATGATTCATTGTACATAAATAATTTTATATCAATAAGATATCAGGCGATGATGCATATTGACCAATAACTTAAATGGTCGACTTTATTGAGTGAACCGTTCAATTAGTTGTTGAATTAAGTAGCAACGCAGAGCAATATGAGAATGTAGTTGAATGTATTATGCTCATTGTATTCGCTAGTGTTAGACCGATGTGATGGAGCACAATAATAACAATGGATTTTAATAAGAAACTTACTGACAACTCAGTATCAGTTACTGCAAATTTACTCGGTAACCCAGAGTCCACATCAACAATTATATTCCTATTAGCAAATCAAACTAATTAACCTAAGCTAGCAATCGTTTAGATCTAACAAGAGATTTGTGCTTTATAAACAATTCAATGCACAAATACTAAAACGTAAGTAGCCAGAAAAGGTGTAAAGTAAATATGGACGTTTGGAAAAGATTATTGGTTATTTTTTTAGTGACGCTGTCATGCGTAGGTTGTGATCAAGGTACGAAGTTATTAGCGGCAGAGCATCTTCCAAAATTTCAAATGACGAGCTACCTTAATGACTATCTTAGAGTGGGTTACACAGAAAATATTGGTGCATTTCTAGGCTTAGGTAATAATCTATCTGAACAAGCTCTGTTTTGGTTTTTTGTTGTTTTGGTCGGTACATTTTTATTGGCTTTACTGGTTTATTTAATTTCTAATGCCAAACAGCACCTTGTCCCTTTAATTGCATTATCTTTAGTGTTTTCAGGTGGTATGAGTAATTTCTACGACCGTGTCGTTAATAATGGGGCCGTTATCGATTTTCTAAATATCGGTATAGGCTCGATTCGAACAGGCATTTTTAATGTCGCAGACATAGCAATAATGTTTGGTGTCTTTCTGCTTATATTTGCTCAAAGTAAGCATAAACCTACGGTGTAAAAGTCGACTAACCGGTCATTCATTTGGTTTTGGCTAACTCCACATGGATGTGCTTGCAGTACCTCATTCAATCAATTGCCGCAGGCAATGAATCATCATGTGGCCTAGCATGTACCAAACGGCTGAGATGATGGAAATTTCTCGCCGTTTATTATCAATAAAAATATCAATCCTCAAGTCAGTCTGTTAATTCATTTTCCCTAAGGCATTAGGTGCTTAACTTCCTTCCCTTTATTCATTAATCTGCTTGATGCTCGAATGTGCGACCTGTGTGTTCAGTTTGATTCGATTTAGGTCGGCTAAACATATCTGCGTAAGGCGCTGCTTGTTCGCGCTGAACATCAGCGCTGTCTTGGTAGATATCACCTTGTTGAGCTTGCGACTGGTTTCTCTGCAATATTTTTTTACCTAATAGCTGCAAAGTAATAAAGCTTAAAAAGCCCAATAACAATATAAAGGGCAATAGCACAATCGTGGTGAATGCGATGCTAAAAAACATCAGTAATGCCAAAATTGGATTCATAGCCGAGAATCGACTTTTCAAATTGGCAGTGTGGAATGATTGATTAAATTTCATGATGGCTCCTGAATGCGCTTAGTCTGAAAATAGGTGTCTAAAAAACGTTATCTATAAATCAGTAACGATGACTTAATGTACAGCTTGCAACGTTTGGACATAATATGTCACGTTAAACCTAGTTAATGTTTTAAGTTTGAGAGCGAAAGTCTATTGAGTTAAATCAGTTTGGATTTGAGTTGTATGTAATACATTGCATTTGTGAGCCCGAATGAAGTTTATTCATCACACGGATAATACAAAAGAGTAAATCGACACTAGGTGTAGGAATACTGTTTATAAAATACTTTTAGTGATTAGTTACTTTCGCGGTCATGTTTTAACGGCTGTTATGATGGCCAATAGGTGAGTCAATACTAACCTGTTATTTTTCAACTTTAGTTATGGTAGCCCTGCTTTAGCTATGATAGTTCTGCAGATTTGGCATGACTTAAACAAGATTGCTGATTCGAGTTTTCTCGTTCAATATTTGGATGTTGATGATAAATATTATCCTTAGGATTAGCTGTTGAAAGAGGTGATGATGCAGCGCGATGATGTTGCATGTATTGGCGTCTTAACAGTGTCATACCGATGAAACCTACAAACACAAACAGTAATATTAACGGTAACAATAGCAAGCCGCCGATCAAGACGGTGGCAACCGTTGTTAATGCGGCCAATGGTCGCATTTTTTGCAGGCGTTGCATTATTTTGTGAGTGTAAATTGATCTGAACATCCTCTGATCTCCGAGGTTTTACTCTATGAGATAGTCCATCAGGTTGGCTTGATGGACTATCTATTATCTAGTCGTTTTATTTGAGTGTTGAGTAAGCTAAAAGTTCAATGTCAGTTATTGGGTTTACTAATATGTTGGTTCGCTATGGCTTTATCGACGCTGCTGAAAATAATATTGCGAAACCATTGATGCCCAGGTTCTTGATTATTTCGTTCATGCCATAAGAAAACATACGCCATCGGCATAAATTCAAAAGGTAAGGGAATGGACACCAGCGAATATAATTTTTGTGCATGGTTAGCAAAGCTAGAGGGCAAGGTAAAAATTAAATCGGTATTGGCACAAACGCTGGCAGCACCATAAAAATCTGGCACAGTTGTCGATAGGTTACGATGTAAGCCCAAGTTGGCTAAGTGGTAATCTAGTGCCCACCAATCGTTACCTTCACATCTTACCTGTACATGAGACATGTTAAGGTAGTGAGCTTGATCCCAGCGACCATCTTTTACAGCCTGTAAAATAGGATGATTTTTACGCACTAAGCAAACTTGATGGTCGTTAAATAATATTTGCGATTCGATACCTTCAGGTACTTTGTCAATATTGACATCGGTTTGAGGCAGAATATCTCGACCTGCAATGCCAAAATCTATTTGTCCCTGCTGTAGGTCTTGCATGGATTTTTCGGTCCAAACATAGGAATCTAATTTTATTAACGGTGCCTGTTGTAATAATGGTCCGATAAAATAGGGTATTAAGGTTTCATAAGCACTTTCGACCATCGAGAATGAAAATTGGCGGTTACTCGTCGCCGGATGAAAATTTGGCGGTTGCGTGAGCTTATACAAGTTTTGTAATACTAACGGCAGTTGTTGTCTTAATGCATCAGCATGTGCGGTTGGTTTTAAGCCGTGTGCTGTGCGTTGAAACAGTGGATCGTCTAGTGTTTCTCGCAATCGATTTAAGCTTTTACTGACAGCAGATTGACTCACATGCAAGCGATGGGCAGCCCGAGTGACGCTTTGCTCCTCAAGTAATACCTGTAGAATGACTAATAGATTAAGATCGATTCGAGCAAGGTTGTCTAAATTCATGTGATATTCTCAAATGGAAATTCACTTCGGATTTTATATCATTTTCATTCATACCTCCATTTGACTTATTATAGCGCCCTATTAAGGGTGACCTTTGTGTATTAAAAATTTGAGAGAAAGAAGTTTATGCGTCGTAACTTATTGCCATTGTTAATGTTTATGGTGCTTTTGAGCCCATTAGCTATTGATATTTATCTGCCGTCTATGCCTGCAATGGCGTTGGAGTACGGTGTATCTAACAGTGAAGTACAGTCCACCTTAGTGTTATTTTTATTTGCAATGGGCGTAGGACAAATTCTAATTGGCCCGTTAGCTGACCGTTTTGGCCGTAAACCTGTCGCGTTATTCGGAATTGTACTTTATGGCATTAGCAGTTTATTAGGTGCTTACGCGGTTGAGTTTGAATGGTTGCAGATTGCTCGCGTTTTTCAAGGCTTAGCGGCTTGTTCCACCTCTATTGTGGTATTTAGTGCGGTACGTGACTGCTATTCGCGCAAAGAAAGTGTGTCGATGTACAGTTATCTAAATGGTGCAATTTGTGTGGTCCCGGCACTGGCTCCAACATTTGGTGGCTTATTAGCATTACAGTTTGGTTGGCGTTCTACCTTCATTTTTATGGCTTTGTATGCCATTTTTGTATTGTTTTTGGTAGGGTTCCGTTTTCCGGAAACGCGTCCATTAAATACCGACAGTACAGGGCCTTTATACCGTTGGAGCCGCTATAAGCCGGTTATTGGCGACCCTCATTTTATGTTTTATGCCAGTTGTTGCATGATCGCGATGGCATCAATTTTATGTTATGTGTCTTATTCGCCAGTATGGTTAATTGGTCATTTAGGCATTTCAGAATTAACTTTTAGCGGTTTATTTGGCCTTAATGCTGCGGTAAATATTGCAGCGTGTTTTGCTGCTCCAGTGTTGGTTAAGCGTATTGGTAACCGTCCGGGAGTGGTCGTGGCATTATCGTTGATGTTGCTTGCTGCTGTTATCGAAGCCGCGATGTACTTTGCTGGCCCCCAAGAAGGATTAGCAGCCGCAATAGCGTTTATGGCTCCGATGATGATTTTGTGTGTTGGCTTTGCTGTTTTACTTGGCCCTGCAACCAGTATGGCGTTGTCGGCTTTCGGTGAGCGCGCAGGTACCGCGACGGCGATGTTAGGTTGCATTCAAATGAGTGGGGCATCAATACTGACAGCGTTGATCCAGCTAACAGATATACCAGCACCCTATGCGATAGCGGTTGTTATGGGGGGCTTTAGTGCAGTATTGCTGATCATTATGGCAATGAACCGTTTAAGCCATCTGCATCAAGAACAGTTACAACATGACTAATTAGCTTTAGTAATATCACCTTTAACCCGCAGAATGCTAACCACATTCCGCGGGTCTTTTTTTGCCTCAATATGGTGAGACTTAAAAGCGGGCGTTGATACCTACACTAAAACTGGTTTGTGAGTCGTTATTATATTCGCCATTGTAATATGAGTGGTCAAGTGAAAACTTAGCCGAAAACACATCGGCAAAACGCCAGACATAGCGTGTGTTTATGCCTGTCAAAGTATCTGTTCGGTCATTATTACTCTTGTTGTCATAATTAGTACCGCTGATGTCATAATCAGTTTCGGTATAACGCTGTTCAGCAGCAGCCCCTATAGACCATGCATTATTGATAAACCAATCGGCTTTGATTGCAACGTTATAGTTATTGTTCCCAAAGTACATTTGAGAATCTGTGTTTGTTACTTGACCTAAATCATCGACCGAGGTGCTGGAAGCATTACTCGTATTCTGCTGATCACTATAGGTCAATGCACCTGTGAGCATAACTCCTGCAGTTGATTGCAATGGAACAAAGTGTTCATATGTTAGGCCGAAAACATCAACGTCATTACTATCATAACGCTCAGAATTATAGTTTTTTGATGTAAAGGTGTTTGATTCAGACTCAGAAATTCTGCTGTAATTCAGGGTTAATGCCGAATGGTCCGTGAAAAAATAACCTAAGTTTGCTGAATAAATGGTAGAGCTATCTGAACCAGTATCAAAATTGACTCGGCTTACTTTTGCACCGACGAACCAGTTAGAGTCGAAAACATACTGGCCTGACAGTTCATATATATCATCGAAACTAGAAGTAGAGTAACGAGCTGCAACAGTTGAACCTTGGTGAAAAAAATCGGCTAGCACATATGGCTTATCTGCCTGTTCAACCGCTTTAAAGTAATAACGATAGTTAGCATTAAATAGGCCATCACCGCCATCGTCAGAATCTAGAAAGCTTAGTTCTGCTTCGTGGTGATAGGTATTATCTTGGGCTGCATATGCAGGGATTGTGGCCAATGCGAGCATTAATACCACAGACATCTTTGTTCTAGTCATAGTAATGGTTCTTCCTTGAGGTATTATGGTGTAGAGCGAAGCATATTGAACTCAACTTTACATATTTGCAACAAGATAAGACAAAAAATGAGCAGAAGTTATTGTATCCATTGCCAATACCCACAGTCGGCTTGCGTGTGTCATGCGCTCAACCCGGTGACGTCAAATACCGAGGTGGTGGTGATGCAGCATCCATCTGAAGTGGATCATGCTAAGAACACCGTGAGGTTATTGAAACTTGTGATGCCGCAGATGAAAATTTACGTGGGTGAATCTGCCGCGGACTTTATTGAGCTGCAACATTATTTAGCTGCGCAAACGAAGCCGATTTATGTGGTTTATCCAAATGAGCACAGTCAAACTGTAGCCGAGGCTGGAGCGAGTGAGGCTGCGATAATTATTTTAGTCGACGGTACTTGGCGTAAAGCATACCGAATGTTGCAGCTCAATCCGTGGTTACTTAATTACCCGTCACTGCATCTAGAATGTGAAGATGAGTCGCAATATATCATTCGTAAAGCGAAACGTAGCGACAGCTTGTCGACTCTGGAAGCGGTTGCCCACACGTTGATTGCTTTAAATCCAGCGGCTGATATCGCGCCAATATTTGCAGTGTTTAACGCAATGGTGCAACATAAGTTAACGGCTATGCCTGCTCTGGTTCGTGAGCGTTATAATGGTGATAAAATCAAAGGATAGGCAACATGAAACATCGGCTGATAAGCTCAGTTATTTTGCTCGTTACGGCGAGTACATTGGCATTTTTTACAGTAGCTACTGATAAGCCACATAAAAAAATGACCTTAGCTGAAAAAGGTGAACAAGCGCGTCAAGAGTCGGCCGAATTTGAGCAAACGCAATTGCAAAAAGCGCGTGAGGCAGCCAAGACGACCTCGGATCGTGAGCAAGAAATATTAGCTAAATCACAGTCAAACGATTGGGAAGCACAGCAGCTCGAAAAAGCCCGTGCTCAATCAGATGAACGTTTAACCCGTCAACAAAAGTATTTACAACAGGCGCAAGAAGCCGCCACTCGAACCCGTAAAATTCCTAAAGACACCAGTATAGAGCCAGTTCAATCTGACTAGTCATGCTGTTGATTGATCCCCTCGGTTTATTTTGGAGTTCGCTTTGTCGTCTTGTCCTTTGTGTCACCATGAAACAGCTGCTTTTTCTCAAGATAAAAGTCGTTCCTATGTCCGTTGTCCGCAATGTTTTTTGGTATCGGTTCCTGCAGCATTTTATTTAGATGAAATAGCAGAAAAAGCCCATTATGATTGTCACAATAATGACGTTGCCGATCTAGGTTACCAACAATTTTTATCCCGTACTTTAACGCCATTAATCGCGCGTATTAAACCCGATGCAATAGGGTTAGATTTTGGCTGCGGAGAAGGTGCTGTATTAAGCCAAATGGCTGTAGCGCAAGGCATTAAGGTGGTTAATTATGATTTATTTTATCACCCAGATACTCTAGCTCTCTCTCAAAAATATGATTTTGTCTGCTTAACTGAAGTGATAGAGCACATTGCCAATGCGCAGGCGTTGATGGCGCAATTAAGCACATTATTGTTGCCTGGCGGCATATTAGCGGTAATGACCAAACACATACCCAGTTTAGATAAGTTTAACAATTGGTACTATAAAATCGACCCGACTCATATCAATTTCTACTCGATAGAAACCTTTCAGTGGCTAGCATTACAACAAGGTTGGCAGCTTGAAATTATCGACAGTGACGTGGTGTTTTTTCACATTCCAACGTCGCCAGCTTAGTCGTGAGTGTTGGGTGTTAATAAATAGATACAATTGACTTGTTAGCAAATCGGTAAAAGATTTAACAAAAGCGCCATTTCAAGGTAGTTTTGTTGCACTAATTATTATAATAAATGGAATGAACATGCGCCTGACGTCTGTTGCTTTACTGCTTTCAAGTATCTTTGCCGCCAGTGTTTACAGCACGACTACCGTGGCTAGCGTGCCCAATGCTGCAGAACTAACCGCTCAAGTTGAAAGCAAAGTCATTGCATGGCGCCGCGATTTACATCAACACCCTGAATTATCTAATCGCGAATTTCGCACCAGTAAAGTGATTGAAAAACACCTTAAATCCTTAGGGCTTGAAGTACAAACGGGTATCGCCCACACGGGTGTGGTGGCGATATTAACAGGTGGTAAGCCTGGGCCGTTAATTGGTTTACGCGCTGATATGGATGCGCTGCCCGTTACCGAAGTGGTTGATTTACCTTTTGCCTCTAAAGCGACGGACACTTATCGAAATCAAACCGTGGGTGTGATGCACGCCTGCGGTCATGATACCCATGTGGCTATGCTGATGGGCGTGGCTGAAAACCTCGTAAAAGTAAAAGACAGCCTAGCTGGTGACGTAATGTTTATCTTTCAGCCAGCCGAAGAAGGCGCGCCAGAAGGTGAGCAAGGCGGTGCGGAGTTAATGCTCAAACAAGGCTTATTTGCTAAGCGCAAGCCTGAGCAAGTGTTTGGTATGCATGTCACATCAAGCATGCCTACAGGTATGATTGGTCTACGTTCCGGCCCTGCAATGGCGAGTGAAGACTCATTTACGATTAAGGTCACAGGTAAGCAAACCCATGGCTCACGTCCTTGGAGTGGTGTTGATCCTATCGTGGCCTCGGCACAAATTATTAATAGTGTACAAACCATTATTAGTCGTCAGGTGGATATTACCAAAGCACCCGCCGTAGTGAGTTTTGGGGCCATTAATGGTGGTATTCGATCGAATATTATTCCTGACGAAGTAGAGCTTATCGGTACTATTCGAACTTTCGATCAAGATATGCGCGCCGACATTAAAGTTAAATTGGCCCAAGTGGCAGCTAATGCCGCTAAAACAGTTGGCGCCACTGCAGTAACCGTGATCCAACCTGGTTATCCGGTTACGGTTAACAACCCAGAATTAGTCAGCAAAATGCGCCCGGTTATCGCCTCAGTAGTGGGTGACAATATGTTGATTGAGCCAGGACTGATTACCGGTGCGGAAGACTTTTCTTATTACGCATTAGAAACACCAGGGATGTTCTTTTTCTTGGGCGTGACACCTGCTGACCAAGATATCAATAATGTCGCCAGCAATCACTCTCCGGCATTTTATGTTGATGAAAGTGCCCTTAAGGTTGGCGTGCAAACCATGACCCAAATTGCCTTAACAGCATTAAGCGCGGCACAATAGCCCTATTTAAAAACCAATTTTAATAAACCATTGGACGATAGCTCAAAAGGAGCGAGATATGACCCGCAAGATAATGGCGTTGTTGATGACGTTAGGTGTACTGAGTGCACCTAACGTGTCAGCGACACAAGCTGAAGATATTAATAGTTTTACCTTAGATAATGGCATGAAGATTATGGTGTTGGAGGATAGTTCTATCCCTAATGCCAATATGTACATTTTTTGGAAAGTGGGTTCGCGCAATGAAGTACCTGGTATTACCGGTATTTCGCACTTTTTTGAACACATGATGTTTAATGGTTCTAAAAAGTTTGGCCCTAAAATGTTTGACCGCACGATGGAAGCTGCTGGTGGTGCCAACAACGCTTATACCAGTGAAGATTTAACGGTATATACCGACTGGTTTCCAGCAAATGGTCTAGAAACTATTTTTGATTTAGAAGCAGACCGCATCGCCAATTTAGACATCAACCCTGAAATGGTTGAAAGTGAGCGCGGCGTGGTGCAATCAGAGCGCACTACAGGGCTTGAAAACTCCAACTGGCGTACTATTCAAGAAGCGCTTAAAAGTGTCGCCTTTGCGGCGCATCCATATAGCTGGTCGGTGATTGGTTATGAGTCGGACATTGCCGCTTGGACATTAGCAGACTTACAGCAATACCATAAAACCTACTACGCCCCTAACAATGCGCTAGTGGTGATTACCGGTGATGTGAAGCTAGCCGAAGTTAAAGCCCTAGCTAATCAGTATTTTGCACCAATTCCAGCTCAAGCTCCACCGAAAGCCGTACGTACAGTTGAACCGCAACAAAAAGGTGAACGTCGGGTATTTGTTAAAAAAGAATCGGTAAGCACGCCAAACATTATGTTGGCTTATCATGTACCTGCAACTAGTCATGCCGATTACTATGCATTGGATTTATTAACGTCGATGTTAAGTGAAGGCAATAGCTCACGCTTTTATCAGGCCTTAGTTGATAAGCAATTGGCCGTGGCTGCAGACACGTATATGCCGATGTCGTTCGACCCTAACTTGTTTTATATCTTGGGTGTAGCGAATGCGGGAGTCAGCGCCGAGACTTTAGAAAAAGCCCTTATTGAGCAGATTGATCTTATTGCCAACAAAGGCGTGACTCAGCAAGAACTTGAAAAAGTTAAAAATATCAAGTTAATGGACTTTTACCGCACCATGGAAACCATTAATGGTAAAGCCAATACTTTAGGTACATACGAGCTGTATTTTGGCGACTATGCAAAACTGTTTAACGCCCCAGAAGCCTATAACAAGGTCACTCCTGCTGATATTCAACGTGTGGCGCAAACCTATTTAATCAAAGCGAATCGAACTGTCGGTGTGCTCGCTGCTACTGAGGAGTCAGACAAATGAAAACCGTAACTCACACACGTATTAAGATATCGTTATCAGCAATTGCATTAGCGTGTAGCATTGGAATAAGTGGTTGTGCGACCACTCAAAAAACTACCGCCGATACAGCCGACTCTGTCACCGCTAGTTTTGTTATGCCACGCTACCAATTTGTTACCTTAGACAATGGCTTAAAGGTTAAGCTGATGGTGCAAAAAGAAGTGCCATTAGTGACCATTGATGCCGTAGTGAGAGCGGGAGCAGTCAATGATATTACCTCTGGTATGGCTTACATCACCTCACAAAGTTTACTGTTGGGTGCCGCGGGTCAATCAAAGGCCGACATCGAGCAGCAGTTAGATTTTATCGGCGCCAGCATAGACACCAACGCTGATTTAGAAGGCAGTTATATTCGTGCCAATATGATGAGCAAAGATGTTGATACCGTACTCGATATTTTTAGCCACGTATTGCGTCAGCCAGACTTTGATAGCGCTGAATTTGATAAACTAAAACAGCGCGAAATTGTTGGTTTATCACAGCAAAAAGAAAGTCCTCGTGCAGTGATTGGTCGCTACTTCAATAAGTTAGTCTTTGGTGATCATCCTTATGCCAATCCGGTATCAGGCAATAGTGACACCATAGCTAAACTTTCTGTTGAGGAGTTACGCGCTTTTCATAAAGGCTACTATCAACCAAGCAACATGACCATTAACGTGGTGGGCGATTTTGATGTTGCCGACATGACCGCTAAACTGAATAAAGCCTTTGGCGATTGGCAGACCACTGAAACCGTGGTTCAGTCAGATTTAAGCCAACATTTACCAACATTAACCCAACCTCATGTACTGTTGGTCGACAAGCCTGACGCAATTGAAACCACCTTTTTAATTGGTGGCGTGGGGATCCGTTATGACAATCCAGACTATGTTGGGTTAACCGTAGTGAACACCATTCTAGGTGGTCGTTTTACTTCATGGTTAAATGATGAATTACGCGTCAATGCCGGATTAACTTACGGTGCCCGTTCTGGTTTTAGCCCTTATTCTCAATCTGGGGTATTCCAAATCAGTACTTTTACTAAGTCATCGACAACTAAAGAAGCCATTGATTTAGCCTTAAAAACCTATGCTCGTTTATGGGAAAAGGGCATTGATCAAACCACTTTAGATTCTGCCAAAGCTTATGTTAAAGGCCAGTTCCCACCTAAGTATGAAACTAGTGGGCAATTAGCTGGTTTATTGTCTGACATGTATCTGTATGGCTTTAATGATGATTTTATTAATCAATTTCAGGCAAAAGTGGATGGACTTACCCTCGCAGAAACTCAGCGTTTGATTAAGCAATATTTCCCACAACAAAACTTACAGTTTGTGTTGATTGGTAACGCTGAAAAAATTGCTGATATTGCGGCGCAATACGGTGAAGTGACTAAAGTTGATATCACTGCGACGGGTTTTGGGCAGTAGTTATTAGTGGGTTAATGATTTATTCAGTTAATGATTTAGTCAGTTAATGACTTAGTCTGTTAATTGCACTGTAGTATCGTATGATGGCTCACATAAGTGGGCCATTTTTTATGGCTAGATATCATGGTGTCACTGAGTGATTCTATTCGGTTTCTAGGGCAAGATGGTGCAGGCAACATTGGCTATGTTGAGCTTGTGATCTGTTAAGTGTTAAACGCTATTTTGATAAGAGGATGGTTAATGATACATACATGCCGATTTATATTACTGCTAACGGCGATGTTGTTACTGACACATTCACCGTCATCTTACGCTGCGAAAGTAACCTTGGATTCATTTTGTGGTCAACTAGCGGGTGAGTGGCAGGGCAGTGCCGCCAATCCGAATGTTGCGCCGAAGCAGGTAAGCACTTCGGTGATGTGCTCGGCAGATAAACGTAATTTATACATTAGTGTTAGCCGTGGTAGTCGCTTTACGAACAGTGAAACTTGGTGGTTTAGGCAACAACAAGATCATATTTTACTGGTGTATGCCAATGGCATTACCGATGACATATCGCAACAGTTAACGCTTTATGAGCAAGCGGGCAGTTACTCATTTTTAGGCAAAGGGGAAATTAATCAACGTCCGGCCTTAGTACAATTGCAGTTCGATCCCATGATGAGTGATACCAAACCGTCAACAGCAGGATGGCAATGGCAGCAAAGCGCGCACTATTTGGATGACGACAGTGAGCAGTATCAAGTCATTAGAGCCATTAGTCTGCTTAAACCATCGGCAAATAATACTCTGCCGACAGAATAACGTGAGTGTATCTCAACTCAACACTCACAGGGCTTATCGATAAAACAAATAAGCGGCAAACAATGCCCAACTCAATAGTAGTAACCCCAGTAACGACCATGTTAAAGAGTTAAACTGACTCTCTGTTTCAATGTAAGACGCATCGGAATCGTCATCATTTGAACTTGTCGAGCTTTTAGCTTTTTGCTGTTGTTTACGGGCTTTATCTCGTTCTCGAGCCTTAGCCTTCTCACGTTTTTTGTATTCAGCAATCCCCTTTTCAACGCCCGCAGCAATCAGCTTGGTTTGTTCTTTAATTTGCCCAGGTTTTTGGGTTGCTTTGGCAATGGCTAAAGCATCTTGTTGGGTTTCAGGTGATAACGTTTTTTTCATTACTCAGCGCCTGCAAAACCCAGCTGACGCCATGCTTCATAACTAATAATGGCAACTGAATTGGATAAGTTTAAGCTACGGCTATTGGCGGTCATAGGTATACGTAAGCGCTGTGCCAGTGGCGTCGCATCAATAATATCCATTGGTAATCCGCGGGTTTCGGGGCCAAATAACAATACATCATTTTCTTGGAAAGCAATTTGGGTATGAGGACGGCTACCTTTGGTGGTGCAGGCAATAATACGCTTTCCTGCCATGGCCTCTAAAAAAGCGGCATAGTTTTTATGGCGAGTCACACTGGTCAGATCCGAATAATCGAGTCCCGCGCGACGTAATTTCTTTTCTTCGAGATCAAAACCTAACGGCTCAATCAAATGTAACTGCGAGCCATTGTTGGCACATAGACGAATGATGTTTCCGGTATTTGGAGCGATTTCGGGTTCATAAAGGGCAATATGAAACATAGCAACCTTAGGTACGAAGCATAAAAAGAGTGGCAAATTATACCCTAAGCAAGGTTTGACTGCGAGGCGTTATAAACGCTGACGTTATCAAAGTGAGCGATACAGCCCTGATGATAATTGCTGGTTGGGCGCTGACACATAGGCAATAACAGCCTCATAAAATACTGGCTATTTTATTGATGCCTTCGCGCTATAGTGCGCATATCGAGAAATAAAAATTCCATGCTTATTCCTCTACCAAGATAAGAGCTTAGATAATATTGACGCCACTTTCAGGATCTCGTGATTGTGCCGCTTGCTGACGTATATCATCGGTATCGCTGCTGATGTCATCGCTAGTCTCATTATGGGTATCTTCTAATGACTCTTGGGCTTTTTTGCTGTTGTGCTCAGTGCTCTGTATCGTATTCAGAGGTGTTTCACTTTGCTGATGTCCATTGGTGACTAATTGTATCCCTTGAGGGAAAATACGTTCGCGGGCATCGTCAGGCAAGCTAATTTGATTTGCTTCATAAGCGCGCACCAGCAAGCGCATTAAAATTGAAGCCACTTTTGGAACACTGTGAGTTTCAGCATTGACCCAAAAATACACTTGCAAATTAATCGTCGATGGACCAAGGTTTTTTATTAATACCTGTGGCTCGGGATCTGCAAGTACGCCGTGATGACCGCTCATAATCTCCATAGCAATATCCTGAGCCTTACGGATACTTGCATCATAGCCAATGCCAATGACAAAGTGGCCACGCATTCTCGGGTTGGCGGTAAGATTTTTAATCACGTTTTTATAGATAGTGGCATTGGGGATTTGGATATGATTTCCGTCATAGTCGACTAACGTGGTAGCCCTTGCAGTGACTTGCTTTACCACCCCCAAATTCCCTTCAACGGATATTACATCCCCTAATTTGAACGGACGCTGCACACTGAGTAGTAAGCTGGAAATAAAGTTTTCGGCGATGTCTTTAAAGGCAAAACCTAAAATCAGCCCAATGACACCAGTGCTGCTAATAATCGCGACTGCAAACTGCGTTAGGCCAGCGAGGCGCAAAAATATATATAGTCCCAATAAGATGATCAATACACTGATGCTGCGCTGCATCACTAAGCGGATCAATTCACTTTTTGTTACCCAAGCTAAGGGACTAATCAATAAGCGAGCTAAAGGTTGTGAAAGCCAGAATAGAAATAAGAATATCGACAGCCCTAAAGCCAAGCGCGGTAAATAGAGTAAGGCTTTGTCCCAAAATTGCTCAGCATCCTGTTGCAGGGGAGCTAAAGATAAGGGCTCAATAGGTTGCAAGTGAATATTATCCACAACCTGAGTCACATCAGGTAAAGCGGCTATGGTTTGCAGTATGCGCTCTTTACTCGCTTGCTCAGTGACGGAGCCGTTTAGGTGGACGACAGAGCCTTGTATTTCAATGTCTATGACGCTGCTTGGGTCGTTAATCTGTATGAGTTGTTTCACAGTATCAGGCGAGGGCGCAGCCTGGGCATCAGTAGGCACAAAGCTGGTAAGGCAAACAACAGCAATAACTAAACTCCAGAGTAGAATCCATCGATTTAACCTTGAGGATGATCGCTGGTTGCTGCGAGGAAAGTTGTTTAACAAAAATCGACAAATCATAAGATTATCCGCAAGGTACTAGCCTGTCATTACTCAATATTAGCAAACAATCTTCACAGGCACCAAAGGTTGTGAGCGTTATCCGCTAATGTTTTTAGAGTATGCAAAAAGGGCTTTTTTTCACTTCTAAATACATATTTATAAGTCAGTATATGAGGTTATGTAGTTGCTTAAAAACGATGTTCATTGAGGGGAATAATAGCAACACTTGAAATAGTGGTCAGATAATTGCTTTGTTCTTTATGACAATAAATGCAAGTCAGCTAATATACGTTGAGGCAACTGTTAACCTCAGCACATTCAAAATGGAGAATATCATGGATTTATTACGTATTTTAATCGCAATCTTACTGCCACCACTTGGGGTTTTTCTACAAGTAGGCCTAAGTAAGACCTTATTATTAAATATAATTTTAACCTTGCTAGGCTACATTCCAGGGATAGTGCACGCGGTATGGGTGATTGCTAAGCGCTAGTATCTGCAAAGATGATTATGCCTAATGGTGAAGCGGCTCAGGCCGCTTGCATCAATCGGAAAATGTTGCCAAGTTAGGGGTAATTTTTACCTAGCAATGACATGCTATTGATTACAGGGTTAATTCAGCTGTGTCGTCTATGAAGGCGAGCTAGCTATTATTGATACGTGCTTATTCCCTGCGTGTGCAGGGAATATTAGTTAATGCCATTATTAAGGCCGATTAGAATATAAGTGGTTGAAGTTTATTTTTTTATATCGACTAGCTAACCGGTAAACTGATACTGAGCTTAAGGCCTTCGCGCTTTCCTGTTGGGCCGATAAGGTTTTCTGCCACAATACTGCCTTGATGTAACGTAATAGCAGCTTGAGTTATAGCCAACCCTAAACCCCACCCACCACTTTGCCTGTCTCTGGCTGTATCGGGGCGATAGAAAGGCTTAAAAATAGCTTCGAGCTCTTGTGGATCTATACCTGGACCGTCGTCTTCCACTGTAATTAATATGTGTTTGCCAACTTGGGCTGCACTAATGGTTATCTGGCTATTGGCATAGCAAATTGCATTACGCAGCAGATTTTCTATGGCGCGCGAGAGTGTCTTTGGGTGAAGAGGCAATTGCAGTGCCTCTGGTATATCAATTTGTAATAGTTTGCCTTGCTGCTCGGCTTCAAATTCGGCGTCATCTAACACTTGGCTTAAAGATTCTGCTAATTCGAGTACGACTTTATTTTCATGGCTGGCTAAGCTTACCCGAGATAGAGTGAGTAACTCGCTTATTAGCGCTTCAAGTTGTAAGGCTTCATAGCCGATACGTTCTAGCTCTTCACTTTGCTGCCCTTTTTTACGGCCTAAAGCTAAGGCTAATTGCAGCCTAGTGAGTGGTGTGCGCAGTTCATGAGAAATATCGCCCATTAATCGTTGCTGGTTGTTAATCATGGCTTGCACTGCATCGGCCATTCCATTAAAAGCCTGTGCCAATTGGCCCATTTCATCACGACGATTTGCGGTAGCGGCATCGACTCTGCTAGATAAATCACCTCTAGCGAGGGCATTGGCACTGTGCTTTAGCGAACGTAATGGTTTACCCAAATACCATGCGAGCAAACCGCATAATAAGCCAGACAGTAAAATGGCTAAGCCTGCAGTAAGTAATTTATTGTCGGCAAAGAAAAAGAACCACGGCCGTGGATGATTATCGGGGAAGCGGCCAAATAATTGATACGGCTTGCCATTGACCACAAAAGAATAGGGGCCGAAAATAAGTTCATCTCTAAATTGATGGCTGATCGGATGGTCTGCTTCTTCTGCCATGAGTTGAAAGCGTCTAAATCCTCGCGATACTCGTTTGGTATTTAATACTTGGCCTTCGCCATCGGTTAAATATAAGCGCAATGGACCAGCATTATGGTTTCTATCGCCTTGTTTATTGCGGCTACGGTGCAGACGTTGAAGATTTTTACCTTCGAGTAATTGAGGTTGCTCTTGTATTCGTTTTGCAACGCTTTTAAGTACTCGCTCAAGACTGGGAGGTAATGGTGAACGATCATGGTTTTGTTGCAGTAATGGCAATAAAGACACCAGTGCAATAATCAATGAACTGCATAGCCAAAAGCCTAACAATAATTTAAAAAATAGCCCGTTAAATGGATTGTTTTTTAGCATTACGGTATCCAAATATAACCTTTACCGCGCAGGGTTTTGACGCGTGGACGGCCATCTTGGCGCTCTGGTAATTTTTTGCGTAAGTTAGACAAATGCATATCTAAGCTACGATCAAATGGCATTAATTTTTTGCCTAATACGTTTTCGCTTAATGATTCTTTGGTAACCAGCTCGCCTGATTTTTCGATCAAATGAAATAGCAGTGAAAACTCGGTGCCAGTGAGAATGATTAGTTGCTCATTGCAATAGGTTTCTTGGCGGGTAGGGTCGAGACGTAAATCACCAAACTGCATCATTTCATTGGCTTGGCTATCTTGCTGAGTCGTTTGTGCTCGACGTAATATGGCCCTAATTCGTGCCACTAACTCACGGTCATTAAAGGGTTTTGGCAAATAGTCATCGGCACCTATTTCAAGGCCGACAACCCGATCAATTTCATCACCGCGAGCGGTTAGCATTAATACCGGTGTTTGCTTACGTTGGCGTAAAGCACGCAAGACTTCAAAACCATTGAGTTTAGGCAGCATCACGTCAAGAAGGATTAAATCGAAGTCTTGCTGTTGCGCCATCATCAGCCCTTGCTCACCATCATAAGCTTGGGTTAATACGAAGCCTTCCAACTCAAGTAATTGGCTGAGTAGATCGGATAAACCAATATCATCGTCGATCAGTAAAATGCGATTCATAACTTTCCTCTGGCACAAAGAAAATCTGTATGTTGAAGCTAACATACAGATTTTTCGATCAATTAAGCTTATCTTATGCCAAGATTAAATCATATCAACATTGCACAGTTTTACATTTACCCTGCTTTATTTTGCACTATGTAGCGTTTAATTCTGGCAATAATAAAGGTCAGTACAATAGACCCAAATATCAGGCCTACTGAAAAGACTGCATTTTGCAGTGAGTTAGGGTTAAACACTAACATGCTGCCTAACCCTAACATCATAATACCTGACATCAGTTTAAGCACTTCACCTTCTTTTTCGGTGAGCTTGCGTTTACCTAAAGTCATTGAGAATACAATCACAATAGCGGCAAGTGGAATAACGTAAACCACATTATAAGCGATGAGGTATAAGTAACGCTGCATGGTATCGAGATCTGATAATGACAACACAGAGGTGTAAATCATTGGGAAACCTGCGGTGCAAAGCAGTTCATAGGTATTTGCTAAAATAGCCAGAATCGTTGAGCCTAAAATCATTGTTGGTAACGAGCTGGCTTTAGATAATTTGCCCATACGTTTAATAAGCGAGCCACGATTTTCAACTGACATTGATAGACTGACATCGCCACGGCCGTAAAAGTAATCTTTTATATTCACTATGGCCGCAATCAATGCCAATACCCCCGCACAAGTGATAATGATACCGCCATCACCGCCACCAAGTAGTTGGAATAAGTTAAGCCAGGCGCTCATAAATATAAAGTAGATAAAGCCTGAGAAGAATACAAAAATACCGCCTACCAATAACATACGTTTGCGGCTGCCTGCATTAACCATAATGCTCAGTAAAAACAGCAACACGAAAAATGCGCAGGGATTAAAGGCATCGACACCAGCGAGTACTAAGGTGAGCACTGGTAATGACATTTCTTCAGGGTGCACAGCACCAATGAGTGGAATGTCGACAGGTTGAACAGTCGGTATAGGAGTAATGTCACTGGCTTGGTCAAACGACATACCACACGAACTTTCGGCTTGTGGGTCGTCACTAGTGTCACCACAGGTTTCAAATAATGGTGCGCTTACTACTGGCGATGCGCCTAAGTAATCATCGAGCTTATTACCAATATCTGCTTTACCACCTTGGCGTTGGTAACAGTTAACTAAGCGTTCTAGGATAAAACGGCCTGTGACATCATGGCTGTTATAGCCAACAACGGCCTCACCACAAATGGCAAAGTAGGGTACTGATTTAGGCTCAACACCAGTGTGTTGGCCCATTTCCATCAGTTTATCGACATTACCGGGTTCGCTAATGGCGTAGTCGTGTAGTTCTATCCAGTCAAAACGTTCGCCTAGAGCATCAATAAAAGGATGGGCTTCACGACAATGAGGGCAGGTTTTAGACCAAAAGAAATGCAGTTTAACTACTGGCTGCTGGTTTTGCTGAGTATACCAAAGTGAGTTGTCAGTTGAGGCTGCGGTACTGGCTATTGAGCTGGGTGCCAATATCAGTACACAAAGAAGTAACAGTAATTGGCCAATCAATCGGTTCATAATGTATTCCATTAAAGCGCTAATAGTTAGATTTTATGCCCTAATATGATTACTGTAAGGATCAAGACTGAATTACGTTAACTGGCTCGCATTACTGCGATATTTATCATTCAATATGCCAACTTGATCATGAATTACTGGCACTAAAGTGCTATGAAAACGTTCTTTACATAGGTTTACTCAGTCTTAACCCTCATTGACATTGCATTCGGTAAACTGAGTATCAAATCTGCAAAGGCAGAAAATAAATCCCATTCATACCGAGGTACTTAACAATGAAAACATCATCAATCATCAAAACGAGTTTAGTTGCCTTAGTGGCAAGTTCGGCTTTATTAGCTGGCCAGTTATATGCAGTTGATGCAGCTGATAATACTGTAAAAACTGAAAATGTTACCGCTAAAGGTGACCGACATCATGGTCACAAAGGTGGCATGCATAAAATGCTTCGTAAGCTGGATTTAACTGATGCCCAAAAAGTTCAAGTAAAAGCCATCTTTGATAAGTATCAAGCTAACCGCCCTGAGCGTCCAACTAAAGAGCAGCGCGCTGAGCACCGTACAGAAATGTTAGCGTTAATCACTACCGCTGGTTTTGATGAAGCAAAAGCAACTGAAATGGCTGAAGCACAGCAACAAAAGCATTTACAAAAGATGCTGACGCATTTGAAAATGCAAAACGAGATTTATCAATTATTAACGCCTGAACAGCAACAAACGTTTCAAGATAAATTTAAGTTAGGCAAAGGCCACAAACCGCGCCGTTAATGATTACTGACACATCGTCGAATTAAATCGATAAAAGCCGTTACCTTTGGGTAGTGGCTTTTTTATTTATGCAAGTTTGCTAATGGTCACACTTTGCTTAAGGCGAGTGGTTACTTTAGTAAACTTTATCCTAATCGAGCAATGAACTTGCTATAGTAATAGCAGATAAATCATCAGTTAAATGAGCCGACAATTCTTATATGAGTACCTCTTCTGAATATGACTTTTGGGTCAAATTAGCTAGCCGCGCGTCAGTGGCCACAGCGCTGTGCCTTATTGTGATTAAGTTGATCGCTTGGATGTATTCGGGCTCGGCCAGTATGTTGGGCTCATTAACGGATTCATTTGCAGATGCACTTGCTTCGATTGTTAACTTTATTGCTATTCGGTATGCCATCGTTCCCGCTGATAAAGATCATCGTTATGGCCATGGTAAAGCTGAGCCGTTAGCAACGTTAGCTCAAGCGGCCTTTATTTTAGGTTCGGCGTCGTTGTTATTATTGTATGGCGGCGAAAAGTTAATTCATCCAGTGGCAGTCACCAATGCGATGAGTGGCATCGTGGTGTCTATTATTGCGATAGTACTGACATTTGCACTCGTTTTGCTGCAACGACATGCGTTGAAAAAAACCAATAGCTCTTTGGTTGAAGCCGATTCACTACATTATAAGTCTGACTTGTTATTGAATGCTGCGGTGTTGTTTGCGCTAATATTGGCACAATATGGCTGGTGGTGGGCCGATGGTCTGTTTGCGGTGTTTATTGCATTGTTTATTGGTAATCAAGCGCTCGGTTTAGGTTATCGTTCAATTCAGAGTTTACTTGACCGCGAGTTAGACAATGAGACTCGCGACAAAATTAAAGCGTTAGCCAAGCAAGACCCTCGCGTTAAGGGGATTCATGATTTACGCACTCGTCAAGCGGGCAAAACCACGTTCATTCAATTGCACATGGAATTGGCTGGTGACTTATCTCTGCTTGAAGCTCATGCAATAGCAGATAAAGCGGGTATGACGATTAAAGCGGCGTTTGATGATGCAGAAGTGATAATTCACCAAGATCCGGTTTAATTAATGATGTGTAGAAACTAAGACTTTTAATTGAATAATGGCAGCTCATTAACCCCTTATCATTAGGTTAATGCACTGCCATTATTGATCTAACACTAATGTCATATGCCATTAGCAGAACGTCTCCGCTTGTGACAGATTTTGCTTTAGCTGTGCCATGAAGCGTGTTGCCATAGCGCCATCGATAACACGATGATCATAGGACAGCGATAATGGCAACATAGGGCGAATAACAATTTGGCCATTTTGCGCCACAACCTTGGTTATTTCTCTTGATACTCCTAAAATGGCAACCTCGGGCATGTTAATAATGGGCGTAAAACTCGTTCCTCCCATTGGGCCTAAACTGGTTACCGTGAATGAGCCTCCTTCAGTGTCGGCAAAGGTCAGTTTACCTGCGCGAGTTCGCTCAGCTAATTGTTGTGATGCTATGGCTAGCTCCTCTAGTGTGAGTGCGTCTACGTTTTTAATTACCGGAACGAGAAGACCATTTGAGGTGTCTACCGCAATTCCAAGGTTGTAATAGTGCTTAAGCATCAGTGTTTCGCCGTCGTCACTGAGCGAAGCATTAAATGCAGGGAAAAGCTTCAATGCTTCAATCGTGGCTTTTAAAATGAACGGCAATAATGTGAAATGTATCTGTGCCTCTTCAGTCACACCCAAAACGTCAGCCGAATGTTCGATATTAAGCTTATGGCGTAATGCTTCGATGGCACCGATATCTACCTCATCATGATGGGTCACGTGGGGTATATGCGTCCAGCTCTCAAGCACATTATTAGCGATTATTCGCCTTATCTTAGTTAATGGTTCAGTGGTGACATCGCCAAACAAATGGTACTTAGCACCTTTATCTTGTAGAGTTTCCATGATAAATAATCCTATTATTTGGTGAAAATGCTATCACCACTCGCGCCATCCAACCCTGGATGAATATCAAACCTTACAACACCTACAGTGGCTTTACCCTCGACAGCGTTGGCAATACGAGCCGTACCAATGTGGCCAAAGCCACCACAGAGTTCGATAGATTTAATGCCTAAATCAGCCAGCTCAGTGGCAACCGATACTGCATCGTCGTAATTGCGTGTTGCGATCACTGTGAGTTCGACACTCGGGGTCGAGACAACACTTTTTTCATGGCTAGCATCGGGTGATAAAAACATAAAAGCTGCTTTTAATTTCATGGTGTTGTCCTATTAAGTTGGTGTGAATTTGGCAATGAAACTGTCTATTTGTGCATCATCAATCTCGGGAGATGCCATCACACCAATAAGTGAGCCAATTGGAAGCTCATCACCGACAGAGGCAACACTACGCCGCCATGTTCCGGCTATCGGTGATTCGTATGCTGAGGTGACCTTTTCGGTTTCAATATCGGCAATCTCATCACCCACTGCGACCGTTTTGCCAACCTCAACATGCCAAGCTGAGACGCTGCCTTTTTCCATCGTGAGACCAAATTTTGGCATTGTGATGGCATTAATATTGTTTGCCATTAGTGTTTCCTCATTACTGCTTGCACTGCAATTTCAATATCTGCAACGCTAGGGATGTAAGCTTGTTCAAGATTCGGTGCAAACGGCACCGGAGAGTGTGGTGGCATAACACGTTTAATCGGGGCTTTTAGCGCGGAGAATGCATATTCAGCCACGATTGAACTGATATCTGCTGCCATCCCACAACGAGGGCTGGCTTCATCAACTACTACTAGCCGGCCAGTCTGCTCAACCGACGCTAATATTGCCTTCTCATCAAGCGGTGACGTGGTGCGAGGATCGATAATGGTACATTCGATACCAGCTTGGGCTAATGCATCAGCCGCTTTGCTAGCAAAACCAACCATACGACCAATGGCTACGATAGTGACATCACGACCTTCACGCACAGTACGGGCTTGACCAAATGGAATGACGTAGGGTTCATCTGGCACTTCGCCCTTATCGTTGAACATGGCTTTATGTTCAAAAAATATCACTGGGTCATCATCACGAATGGCTTGTAACATCAGACCTTTGGCTTCATAGGGTGAAGATGGAATAACCACTTTTAAGCCGGGAATATGGGTAAAAATAGGATACAGACATTGACTATGTTGGCTCGCGGCTCCTGTGCCCGCCCCATATAAGGTTCTTACAACCACTGGCGTTGTGGCTTTTCCGCCGAACATATAGCGAAATTTAGCCATTTGGTTGATGATTTGATCTCCACAAACGCCAAAAAAATCAACAAACATAAGCTGAGCAACAGGCCTTAATCCCGTTGCAGCAGCACCAGCAGCGGCACCAATAAATGCGCTTTCGCTGATGGGAGTATCAAATACACGGTCACGACCAAACTCCGTCATTAAGCCATGAGTTGCGCCTAGTACACCGCCCCAAGCATCTTGTTGTCCAGCGGCACCTAAGCCACCGGCAATATCTTCGCCTAATAGTATGACTGACGGATCTTCTAGCATGGCGTCACGCATGCCTTCGTTGAGTGCTTCTCTAAAAGATTTTATAGACATAACTTCCCCCAAATCATAATGAGTAATTGGCGTAAACGTCAGTGGTGAGTTGGTCGATATTAGGTATTTCAGCGGCTTTAGCTTCATCGACGGCAGCATCAATGAGTGTTTTGACTTCATCATCGATGGCATCTAGCTCAACTACGGTTAGCATTTCACCACCCGTGACCCTAGCGCGGAAAAATTTTAACGCATCGAGGTAAGTACGTTCGTCGCGGACTTCACCTGGAGGGCGATAGGTGGTGGCGTCACCTTCAAAGTGTCCGTAATAACGAGTAAATTCAATGGCAATAAAGCGTGGACCAAGGCCTGCTCGCATCGCATCAACGGCTTCTTTGGCTGCGCGGTAAACGGCAAAGTAATCATGTCCGTCGACCTTTTTTCCTTTTATCCCAAATCCCGCGGCTCTAGCAACAGGATCATGGCCTCCCATGGACCAAGCACTGGCGGTGGATTCGGCATAACCGTTATCTTCCAATACAAATAGTACTGGTAATTGATTAACCGAAGCAAAGTTCATCGATTCAAGTATGGTGCCTTGATTAAACGCGCCGTCGCCAAAAAAGGCTACTGCAACCCCATCAGTGCCACGTACCTTAGAAGACAAGGCAGCGCCACAGGCTAATGGGCCACCACCACCGACAATCCCATTAGCACCAAGCATGCCTTTGTCTAAATCAGCAATGTGCATGGAGCCGCCTTTGCCTGCGCATAACCCCTCTGCGCGGCCGTAGATTTCTTTCATCATCCCCATTACATCACAACCTTTTGCAATGCAATGGCCATGGCCGCGGTGGGTACTGGCAATATGGTCTTCATTATTTAATTGCTGACACACGGCTACTGCAGATGTTTCTTCACCTGCATATAAGTGAACAAATCCAGGTATTTGTCCGGTGGTGAACTCTCTGTGCAGACGTTCTTCAAATTCTCGTATGGTGCGCATTTGTCGGTACGCTTCCAGTAATTGTTCGCGATCAATATGCATTTGTCTTACCTCCAATATAAAAAACACAGAAGGCTAAGAAGTCCATTTAGTGCAGTTTAAAAAGTAAAACAATCATTTTGGTAGTCAGTCAAAGTGCAGCATTTCTACCTGAAGCCTTACTTAATCGCAATACTGGTCATTTCTTTAGCAGCTTTCTGGTTCGGAATGTTGAGAGGAAGAACGTCGTCTTTAAATGCCGTATTAAGTCCGTAAGGGATGACATTTTTTCAAAGGATGCAAGGGCGAGTATGTTTGCCATAATAAAGTGAATAATATGGCATACACCATGTTGCTTTCTTTGCCTGTGATGACGTTGTAGCCTCAACGCGTAGCATGCTTTTTTCCAAGTTGACGTTAATGTCATCTTTTCCCATGCTGGGTGACTCAATGTTGATGCTGAAATGGTGTGGGTCATGTTGCTAGGTGGCATAAAAGACACGTATTTTTTTCTGTCATCTAAAGCGTAACGTTGACGCGTAAAGCGGCCGAAGACGATAGCTTCGTAATAGAGCTTATCCCCGAGGGGGTTGGGGGGATTAACTATTCGCGGCAAGTCCATGATTTCTTCCTTCCTAATTAAAGGAGAGTCTCAGCACACAAGTATCAGTATATTCCAGTACTGCGAATAAAATTTGATCCGCATCAACTTTGGTTAATATTTGAACAGGTATGTTATTGGCATCATTTTGGGGATTACGTTGAGCATCACTCTGAAATAGCTCTGAACATAATTAAGAACATAACTGGGGACAGAATATGGCTGGGATATTAACACCACTCACTATTGGAAGGTAATGTGTAGAGAAAATACTGTTTGAGGGTATTGTTTGAGTCGTGTGTTTGGCTTTGTTCATAGTAATTGAGTGGCGAAGTTAATGGGCATGATTACGAGAATTATGATGATTATTGAGTGGATGTCGGATATGGATTTGTGTGATGACACTTAATTTATTAGTTGATAATTCAGTATAGTCTGATGAAAAATGGCTGTTTGAGATTCAAGGTTTATTCTGTGTTGGATTAAGATTTTGTTAAGTGAGTAAAACATAACAAACCTTAATCCAACACAAGCATTACTGCCAATATGATGACTAAAGTTGATGGTTAATGTTAATGGTTAATCCATCGACAGTTCTTTCAATTTACGCGTTAGGGTGTTGCGGCCCCAACCTAGGCGTTTAGCGGCTTCTTGTTTATGGCCTTGAGTATGTCTTAGTGCTGTTTCAAGTAAAATACGTTCAAATTCAGGTTGCACTTCAGTGAGCAAATCACTTTCACCTGCAGCCAGCTTTTCATCAATCCAATCAGTGAGTGCGGTTTGCCAGTCACTTGAACCAGCCTGTTTCTGCTGGGTTGCAATCGGGTCTTTAAGCAATTCTGGTGGTAAATCTTGCGGTAAAATTTCTTGTCCGGACGCCATCACTGTTAACCAACGACAAGTATTCTCAAGTTGGCGAACATTGCCCGGCCAAGGTAAATTAGCCAACTTTACGGCTGTTTCTTTGGTGAGTATTTTGGGTTCAACGCCAATCTCTTTCGCAGCCGTGTTTAAAAAGTGGTTGGCGAGTTGGGCAATATCTTCTCGGCGTTGCGATAACGGCGGTAAGTGCACTCTGATCACATTGAGGCGATGAAATAAATCTTCGCGGAAGGTGCCTTTTTGCACCTGTACCTCAAGATTTTGATGCGTCGCAGCAATAATTCGCACATCAACTTGCACAGCTTGATGACCGCCGACACGATAGAACTGACCGTCGGCAAGTACTCGTAATAATCGCGTTTGCACATCGATTGGCATATCACCAATTTCATCTAAAAATAGCGTGCCACCATTGGCTTGTTCAAAACGGCCTTGGCGTACGTTGGCTGCACCAGTAAAAGCGCCTTTTTCATGGCCAAAGAGTTCAGATTCAATCAAATCTTTGGGAATAGCAGCCATATTTAATGCAATAAAGGGCTTGTCCTTACGAGGGCTGTGTTTGTGCAATGCGCCAGCGACTAATTCTTTACCGGTACCAGATTGACCATTGATAAGCACACTAATTGATGAGCGAGATAATCGACCAATGGCACGAAACACTTCTTGCATTGCCGGGGCTTCACCAATAATTTCAGGGGTTTTTATGGTGGTATCAATCACAGGTTGTGGTGCTTGCTCTGTTGCATGTGTGAGTGCGCGTTCAACTAAATTAATCGCTTCATCAATATCAAATGGTTTTGGTAGGTATTCAAATGCACCTGCTTGATATGCGCTCACCGCACTGTCTAAGTCTGAGTGGGCGGTCATGATGATCACTGGAATATGCGGATAATGCAGTTGTAAGCGATCTAGTAAGGTTAAGCCGTCAGTACCTGGCATGCGGATGTCTGACACGATGACTTGAGGTTGTGATGCTTCTAAAGCTTGCCACAAGGATTCTGCAGCAGCAAAACTAGCCGTTGACAGTGATGCGCCTTTAAGGGCTTTTTCGAGTACCCAACGGATTGAACTATCATCATCGAGGATCCAAACTTGTTCACTAATGTTCATGTTACTACCTCATTCTGCCTACAAAGGGCATGCTAGTTATTGTAATGGCAGGTTAATAATAAATTCGGTATGCCCTGGTGCCGAAACACAATCAATGCGACCGCCGTGTAATCGGGCAATGTTATGTGCAATGGATAATCCTAACCCTGAGCCTTCGTCACGACCGGTGACCATAGGGTAGAAAAGGGTATCCATTAACTCAGCAGGAATACCGGGGCCGTTATCAATAATGGATAAGGCGAGTACCACTTTATAGCGCTGTGTTCCAATGGTGACTTGATGTTGAGTGCGAGTGCGAATGACAATATCGCCACCACAATGTTCTAAAGCTTGTATCGCATTTTGTACAATATTCAATACGGCCTGCTGCATTTGATCTGGATCCATCTGAATATCAGGAATCGATGGATCGTAATCTCGTTTTAAGCTGATATTTTCTGGCAGTGCCATTTCAACGAGCTTAAGCACTTTTTGAATCACTTGATGAATATTGTGTTCAGTATGTTGCGTTGGTCGTTGTGGGCCAAGCAAGCGGTCGACTAAATTTCGTAATCTATCAGCCTGTTCGATAATCAGGCTGGTAAATTCTTTTAACTCAGGTGAGTCGAGTTCTCGAGATAACAATTGCGCAGCGCCTCGAAGCCCGCCCAGTGGGTTTTTAATTTCATGAGCTAAGTTACGCACCAAAAACTGTGCTGCTTGCTGTTGGGCGTCCATATTAAGCTGCTGATGAATACGGCGTTGTTGGTCTACTTGGCGTAATTCTAAGATGCTGAGGTTATTGTCATTTTCAATAGGCACCAAGGTAATATCAATGGTGTGATGTTGGCCGTCTAGGGTAATTAATGCTGCGGTATTCACTGTAAGTCCTTGGCCAGCATTAATCGCATCGCGGAGTAATTGTGGCTCAACTCCCATCAGTTGATAGAGCTCGGGAAGCGTTTGTTCAAGCAGCTTATAGTTACCTACTCCCAATAATTGTGCGGCCGCGGCATTAGCATAGCTCAGCTTGAGCTCGTTATTAATAACGAGCACTGCGGTGACTAAGTGATTGAGAAGGTTATTTGTGTCCATTAGCCGTCCTAGTATTGGGTTGCACCATTATAATGCACCAATTTGGTGCATATCACAACCCGGAACACACAAGCTCTTTATAAGATAAAAGATCACCTACAAATTTATAAGTGAATGAATAAAATAGTTTTTATCTTAATTATTTAGACTTTTTTGCTGGTCCAAATACAGATGCTTGGTGAAGGAATATCTTTCTAGGAGAGCTTGATGCAAGGACTTTGCCGCTTTGTGTTACAGCGTTAACAACCAGTGAGTGTTCACCTCTATTAATGCCTGTTAATTGGAATATATTCGATACTTGAGCAGGGGCTGTGATAACTCCATCGACTAATAATGTCATTAGCACGCCACGAGGTAGTTGAGGGCTGACGCTCACTGACACGGTAAATGCGCCGTTATTGTCACGCACAGTAGCTTCTTCTTGTGGAGAGGTTATCGAAATCGTGTAATTAATTGATGCTTCTGTTGTTGGAGTAACATTGATTTTTGTTGGGGTGTTAATCGTCATGTTATTTTGGGTGTTTTCATTTAATTCAACAGCTTCGGCATTATTTTTTTGTTCATCCGAGTAATGAACTTTGCCATTTTCATCTACCCAACGGTATACGGCAGCAACACTTTGGGCGCTCAATAATAGCAAACTAATAAGTATGATAAGGCGCATGATGCACTCCATAAAACGACAGTTTTAATAGAGTAGACGTTTTTATAAAAAAAATCAGCTTAAACTGATTTAGTTAAGCTGAATTGAAGCGGCACTGTTAAGTCGCTATTGTTTATTAAGGTGCAAGAAAACTATATGTATTGGCAGCAGTATTCTGAAATTTGATCTGTTCGAATACTAAAGCTCACATTTGGTGCAAGTTCAAACTGGCTTGCTTCAGCATATGCAACCCACTCTGTTTTACCCGGTAATAACACGTCAAACTTGCCGGAAATAACCTGCATTATTTCACCTTGAGCCGTTGAGAACTCATATTCACCAGGCAATACAACGCCAAAAGTTTGTTTACTACCATCAGCTAATACTACGCTTCTGCTTATCACTTTACCGTTAAAATACACATTGGCTTTTTTAGCGACGCTTACCTGTTGTAACATACTCATATATTCTCCCTAAAAATGATCTTGGCATGAATCTATCTGCGTTTACGTAAAATATCTAGTTAAATGTTTTCATGTTGTATCATTAGAGTCGCTTCGCTGCTAAGCTGTTGACTTTATAGCCTCTAGCCGCGGAGCGTACTAGCTGCGCAGCGTCCTAGGCCTTTCGCTTATAGCCTGATAGACGAGGCAACAAAAAGCCCAGATGCATGCATCTGGGCTTTTTAGGTCTCAATGAGTGGCAAATGTAATCTGCCACTCATTGATGGTAATTAACCGCGGTTATTACGCTTACGTTCGTTTTCAGTTAAGAATCTCTTACGAACACGGATGTTCTTAGGAGTTACTTCAACTAATTCATCATCATCGATGAATTCAAGAGCTTGCTCAAGCGTTAAGTTAATTGGTGTAGTCAATACTTGTGCTTCATCAGTACCAGATGCGCGCATGTTAGTTAGCTGTTTACCTTTCAAACAGTTTACTGTCAAATCGTTAGAGCGAGCATGAATACCCACTACTTGACCTTCATACACTTCAGCTGCGTGACCAATAAACATACGACCACGGTCTTGCAAAGCAAATAGAGCGAATGTTAGTGCTTTACCTGTTGCGTTTGAAATCAATACGCCGTTAGCGCGTTGACCAATATCGCCACCTTTGTGTGGACCGTAGTGATCAAATGAATGATAAATTAGACCAGTACCAGATGTAGCAGTTAAGAATTCGGTTTGGAAACCAATTAAGCCACGGCTTGGGATAACAAAGTCGATACGTACACGACCTTTACCATCAAGCTGCATGTCTTTCATTTCGCCTTTACGAACACCTAATTTTTCAATTACGGTACCTTGATGTTCTTCTTCAACGTCAACTGTTACAGTTTCGTATGGTTCATGTAGCTCACCATCGATTGTTTTTAGAATAACTTCTGGACGAGATACGGCTAATTCATAACCTTCACGACGCATGTTTTCAATTAAAATCGATAAGTGTAATTCACCACGACCTGATACGCGGAAACGGTCTGGACTTTCTGTTTCTTCAACGCGAAGTGCTACGTTGTGAACTAATTCAGTCTGTAAACGTTCAAGAATGTTACGTGAAGTAACGTACTTACCTTCTTTACCCGCGAACGGAGAAGTGTTTACTTGGAATGTCATCGTTAGCGTTGGTTCATCAACAGTTAACGGTGGCATAGCTTCTACTGCATTCACTGCACAGATAGTGTCAGAGATTTTAAGCTCGCCTAAACCTGTAATAGCAACGATATCACCAGCATTTGCAATTGGCACTTCTGTACGGTCAAGACCCATGTAACCTAATACTTGGCCCATTTTTCCGTTACGAGTCTTACCGTCAGCGCCAATAATAGTCACTTGTTGGTTAGTCTTAACGCTACCACGGGTAATACGGCCAATACCGATAACACCCACGTATGAGTTATAATCGATTTGAGAGATTTGCATTTGGAATGGCGCTTCAGCATCAGCGTCTGGGAAAGCAACTTTCTCAACGATAGTTTGGAATAGCGGCGTCATATCATCGCTCGCTACATCTGGATCTAACGTTGCAAAACCATTTAATGCCGAAGCGTAAACGATTGGGAAATCTAGTTGTTCGTCAGTGGCACCTAAGTTAACGAATAAATCGAATACTTGGTCAATAACCCAATCTGGACGAGCACTTGGACGGTCAATTTTGTTGATAACAACAATTGGCTTAAGGCCTTGAGCGAATGCTTTCTTGGTTACAAAGCGAGTTTGTGGCATTGGGCCATCAACTGCATCAACCAATAGTAATACTGAGTCAACCATAGATAGAACGCGTTCAACTTCACCACCGAAATCGGCGTGGCCAGGAGTATCTACGATATTAATACGGTAGTCGTTCCACTGGATGGCAGTGTTCTTTGCCAGAATGGTGATCCCACGTTCTTTTTCAAGATCGTTAGAATCCATAACCCGCTCAGTAGCTTCTCCACGAGATGCAAGGGTTCCTGACTGCGCCAACATTTTGTCAACCAGGGTTGTTTTGCCATGGTCAACGTGGGCAATAATGGCGATGTTACGTAAATTCTCTAGCACGGATAAACCTCTAAACCAGCAAATAAAAAAAAAGGATCTAACAGTAGTTATAGATTATAGCCACTGTAAAAAAGCGTGCCATTCTACTTCACAGCAGCTTTTGTAGATAGGATTATTTTTGAACACTTGTAAATCTATTACTTGCTATGCGTTAAAAAACAGCATAAAACGTATATATATTAAGCATAACCATGATGTAAGACAAAAATGTGACATTGGCTAAAACAGTAACATTAACATGGCGCACCATTATGGACTTTTGCACCATGATGAAACATAGTGATGCACGAGGTTGGTGCAAGGTTATGATTTAGAAGATTTGGAAACTTTCTCATCTTCATAAAATCAATTAGTTAGCGATCTGGCATGAATATCGCTTTACTGCTGATAATTATGTAAAGATTCGTTTTCCAGGTGCATCATCTGGCGAATGGCAAGATTATTTAAGGGACAACCCTTTACCCTACCGGAGGCTTGAGAATGTCAGTTGAATCAGTTTTAAAACAACTTGTAGAGTTAGAAGTTAAGTTTGTAGACTTACGCTTTACCGACACTAAAGGTAAAGAGCAGCATGTTTCTATTCCTTCTCATCAAGTAGATGAAGATTTCTTTGAAGACGGCAAAATGTTTGACGGTTCTTCAATTGTGGGTTGGAAAGGCATTAATGAATCTGACATGGTGCTAATGCCAGATCCAACCACTTTCGTGTTAGACCCTTTCACTGAAGAAACAACAGCACTTATTCGTTGTGACATTTTAGAGCCTGGTACTATGACAGGTTATGACCGTGACCCACGTTCTATTGCTAAGAAAGCTGAAGCTTACCTAATTTCTACTGGTATTGCTGACACAGTATTGATTGGTCCAGAGCCAGAGTTCTTCTTATTTGACGATGTCCGTTTTGGTACTGACATGTCAGGTTGTTTCGTGAAGATTGACGCAAAAGAAGCATCATGGAACTCAGCTAAGAGCTATGAAGAAGGTAACACTGGTCACCGTCCAATGGTGAAAGGTGGTTATTTCCCAGTTGCACCAGTTGATTCTTCACAAGATTTACGTTCGGCAATGTGTTTAGTACTTGAAGAAATGGGTCAAGTAGTTGAAGCGCATCACCACGAAGTAGCAACAGCGGGTCAAAACGAAATCGCAACACGTTTCAATACGTTGACTAAGAAAGCTGATGAAATTCAAATTCTAAAATACGTTGTTCATAACATGGCACATGCTTATGGTAAAACAGCGACATTTATGCCAAAACCAATCGTTGGTGACAACGGTAGCGGCATGCACGTGCATCAGTCTTTAGCTAAAGATGGTGTTAACTTATTTGCTGGTGATAAATATGCTGGCCTAAGTGACCTAGCGCTTTACTACATTGGCGGCATTATTAAGCATGCCCGTGCATTGAATGCGTTCACTAACCCAAGCACAAACTCTTACAAGCGTTTAGTGCCACATTTTGAAGCGCCAGTAATGCTTGCATATTCTGCACGTAACCGCAGTGCTTCAATTCGTATTCCAGTGGTACCAAGCCCTAAAGGCCGTCGTATCGAAGCGCGTTTCCCTGATCCACATGCAAATCCATATTTAGGTTTTGCTGCATTACTAATGGCTGGTCTTGATGGTATTCAAAACAAGATCCACCCAGGTGAAGCAATGGATAAAGATCTATATGACTTACCAGCTGAAGAGGCTGCTGAAATTCCACAGGTTGCGACGTCATTAGAAAACGCACTTGAAAATTTACAGGCTGACCATGAGTTCTTAACTAAAGGCGGCGTATTCAGCGAAGACTTTATTCAGTCTTATATCCAACTTAAAACGGCAGAAGCAGAACGTGTTGCACGTACTACTCACCCACTTGAGTTTGAAATGTATTACAGCTTGTAATTCTTGAGCGCAATTGCTTAAACAAGCAAACCAATAAAAAAACCCGATAAGTGATTATCGGGTTTTTTTTGTGGATTAATGAACACAAAGATATATAAATTTGTCTAAGCTGTAGTTGATAGAAAAATAGGTATCATTTAGAAGGCTAAAATATTATCTGTTTAGTTTAGGCTCAAGAAATGATTGGAACTTATTCGTAATCACAATCCTTTTACATGATCATATAGATAGTAGTACTGTAATGGCTACCGCAAGCAGTATCCTTTAACTCATCAAGCAACTTTTTCAAATAAATTTATACTTACTGAGCATTAGTGCATGTATTGGTGCAGCCATTTATAAAGGTGTTGATAGCGATACAGATAGCTTAATCCATCGTGCAGATGTTGCGATGTATCAGGTTAAACATGCCGGAAAATCTCAGGTGATACTGGCTGATTAATATTTTAAAATAGAGAGTAATGTTATTTTCTATTTGGCTGCAGGATATCTAAATTGATACATATAAGCTCATTTAATCATGATCGTTTGTCGTGGCGTAAGCAGCAAGGTTTTAGCTTAATAGAACTTGTAGTAGTGATTATTATTTTAGGCATCCTTGCTGTTGTGGTTGCTCCAAAATTTATCGATTTAAAAAGTAATGCTTATGCGAGTAGTATGCAGGGCGTTGCAGCAGCAATTAATAGCGGTAAAACCTTGGTTTATTCTGCTTGCGTGATAAGTGCAGGTTGCGATGAAACAGCCCCAGGGACCAGTAATGGTTTGGGCAATAGTATTATGGTACAAGGCCAATCAGTAACGTTAGCTTACGGATATCCGCGTCATACTTCAGCCGGTATCGTTAGAATGATTAATATTACCGACAACAGTGGCGGTGGTGAATTTAACATCACAACCTATGATGTTAATAATCGAAGAGGATTACGTATTCGTCCCAATGCAGATTATGCTGCCAATAAATGCGAAATTAGATATTCGCAACCACAAGCAGCAGGAGAGTCACCGTTAGTTGTTGTCGATATTGACGAGTGTTAAGTATTGTTATTCTTCGCTAGCATCACCTCAAGTTACCCTCTTTAGATAAATGCCATGTTAACTTTATGGTATTTATTGTTTTGCGACGCCCATTTGCTTGAAATATTTGTGATTAACGTAAATTTGTAGAGGAATTCACTCAGGAATATGATATTTATACCGTTAATCACTCACTAAAAAGCGATTTGTTTAATGGATAAAAAAGACCTCAAGCTATTAGAAATTTTACAACGTCAGGGCCGGATGGCTGTTTCTGAATTAGCCGATAAGGTTAATATGTCGGATACTCCTTGTTTACGACGAGTCAAAAAGCTTGAACAAGACAAAGTGATTTTAGGCTATGGTGCACAAGTTGATCCCTTTAAAGTGGGCTTAAATATTGTGGTTTATACATCGATACGTTTAACGGAACATACTGATCAATCGACCGCGTTATTTGAATCAACTATGGCACAATTACCTCAAGTGATGGAATGCGCTGTGGTAACCGGTGCTTATGACTACATGCTCAAAATTGTCGCCAAAGACTTGGTTTCTTATGAACAATTTATCAAGAAATCGCTTGGCAACCTTAAGTTTGTCGCCAGCATTGAAACCACTGTGGTCTTGAAGCCAATCTTTAGCCGTACGGCTTTACCTGTGGACCAGTCGCCGATCGACTAAGCATAAATACACAGAATAGGATAGGCACATATAAATACCCAAAAGCAGCACCTAGGCCGTCATAGACTATGACAGCATAGGTTACCGCTAAGGGCGTTAGTTGACATGGGGAGGTAAGGTTTAACCTTGTTCCATTGAGGCTATAAACTTGTTCGATTCGGCAATCGATTTGTTCATTTCTTTAATCAAGCTAGAGATATCTGTCTGTAAATTGGCAAACTCACCTTTAATGGCACCAATAGCCTGCGCATTTAGGTTATGTTTTAAATACAGCATATTATCTTTCATTGCGGTTAAAATGGGTGGCATTTTAGCTTCTGCACGGCGCATACTTCTGACTAGCGTTTTATATGAACGTTTGGTTTCATTGAGCTTGCTGGTGCTGTTACGGCGTAAACTGGCTTTGCTGATTTCTTCGATTTCAGTTTGCCATTCATCAAATAAAGCATCCGCGACATCTTCGACTTTTTCGATGCGATGACTAACTTCATCAGCAGCAGTTTGAGCAGACTCATATTCATCTTTAGCTTTGTTATAAGCATCTTCTAAATCGCCACCATCAAATGCCAAAAGCGCCTGCATTTCTTCCAATGCAGAGCTAAATTGCTCTTGAGCTTCTTCTTGCGACTCTTTTGCTTCTTGCACTCTATCGACCATAATGTCGCGTTTGTGATAGCCGACTTTTTCCATTGCACCGTAATAGGCGCTTTGACAACCGCTCAACAGTAAACTGCTACTTAATAGTGCCAGTGATATCCATTTTTTCATCAATGTGTCTCTTTTATTGTGTGAGGCGAAAGGTACCTCGTTGAAGTTAACTACATTGTGAGTTAACTGCCTGATTTAAATTTTGCTGCATCGATGATGCTCCATAAATGGAATAAACCACCGATAATGGCTGGGATGACCAACACAAAAAAGAAATAACAAACGGCAGTAATGCAGAAGAATAACAAAGCCGCTAATATACGCCCTTGCAAAAGCTGGCCTAGGCCTGGGAAAAATAAGCTCGCGACAGCTGCGAGTACATTACCCGCCGAACCTTGTTGTGACATCAATTTGCTCCATTATTCGATGACTATTATGTTATAACATTGTACGAAGTTAGTGACTGAATACAAATGTTATCTCCACTAACGTGGTATGAAATAAGGATTATTATGCCCAAAAAGTTTGATTACAGCCCTATTGCGGCTTTTTTTAGTGGGATTTGGCAGTTTCTACTCCATCTCAAACAGCGGCTTGCTGAAGACCAAATCAATATACGAGCAGGTCATTTGGCCTATGTGACCTTGTTGTCACTGGTGCCTATGTTGGCTGTCACCATGTCGATGTTATCGGCCTTTCCGGTGTTTAAAGGTATTCGCGGCAATATCGAAGGCTTTATTTATAATAATTTTATACCTGCGGCGGGTGATACGGTGCAAGTGCATATTAACGAATTTGTCGCTAATGCATCTAAAGGCACTTTTGTCGGTATTATCGCCTTAGTGTTTGTTGCCATTATGCTGATTTCAGCTATCGACAAAGCATTGAATAACATTTGGCGGATTACCGAAAAACGCTCATACGTGGTGTCATTTTCGATGTACTGGATGGTGTTGACTCTGGGACCTGTTCTCATAGGTGCAAGCTTAGTAGCAACGTCCTATGTTGTGTCATTAGAGGTTGTGGCAGGTACTGAATTATCTGGATTAGTGCCGTGGATTGTTGAACGTTTGCCGTTGATATTTTCTGCAGCATCGATCTTACTGTTGTATATGGTTGTACCAAATAAGAAAGTGCATTTCTTGCATGCTTTATTAGGCGCAATTGTTGCAGCGGTATTATTTGAAGCAGGTAAAAAAGGTTTTGCGTTTTATGTCACTCAGTTTCCGAGTTATGAAGCCATTTATGGCGCTCTGGCAGTGGTGCCCATTTTGTTTGTATGGGTATATTTATCGTGGATGATTGTGTTGTTAGGGGCAGAAATTACTGCCGCTTTACCAGAGTATCTGGAGAGTTTGGCTGTTATAGCGGAAGATCTAAAAGCGGAAATATTTGCTGAAACGGAAGACGAGCATGTCAACAATGTGCATGATCCTATCGTGGTTGATAAATCGGTTCCGTCTGATAAATCATAACTATTACGAATGTATTTAATTGATTCCGTTACTGCCTGTTACACAGGAAAGTGCGCGCCAATAACCTTAGCTAAACAAGGTCGCCATGTATTGGCGACAATATTGTGGTTCGAATAACGACTACTCAAAAACATATTTTAAGGCAGTTATGATTGCATTAATTCAACGAGTTAAACGTGCATCAGTGTCGGTAGACAATACAATAGTCGGCAAAATTGACCAAGGCTTGTTAGTATTACTAGGCATAGAGCGCGAAGATAATATTGAGAAAATGGTTAAGTTAGCTACAAAAGTCATTAATTATCGGGTGTTTAGTGATGAAGATGGCAAAATGAATCTTAATCTGACTCAAGTCGGTGGGCAATTATTGGTGGTGTCACAATTTACCTTAGCTGCAGATACAGGCAAAGGTTTAAGACCCAGTTTTTCGTGCGCAGCAACCCCAGAACAAGCCGATCGCCTTTATCTAGCCTTTGTCGAGTATTGTCGCCAACAAGGGGTTATGACACAGACGGGGCAATTTGGTGCAGATATGCAGGTTGAGTTGGTTAATGATGGCCCTGTGACCTTTAATTTGCAGGTATAAGGCCATAATTTATTACCATTCAATTATTGGCAGCTGAGGTTAACCAGTCATCATCGGAGGGATGCCGTTATGCTTGATATTTCATTCACAGAAGCGCAATCAGATGCCAAGGTAACAGCTTTACTTCAGACCTTGTGTGAAACTTGGCACAGTACGATTCCTGTTAGTCAATTTATGAACATTAAACCAGTGTTGTTTAATGGCGATAGCCTACAAGTCACAGCACCTTTAGAGCCCAACGTTAATTTACATCACACCATGTTTGCTGGCAGCATTTATACTTTAATGACGTTAACCGGCTGGGGAATGGTGTGGTTACAGCAGCAATTATCACAGGCTCACGGTGATATCGTGTTAGCTGATGCAAAAGTCAGATATTTAAAACCGGTGACTAAACAGCCTTATGCCAAAGTTATTTGGCCCTATACTGATTTGAATCCATTAAACCGAGGCCGACGAGTAAAAATCACTTTAGAAGTGGCGTTATATTGTGATGACATTATGTGTGCTACGTTTACCGGGCAATTTGTGTCTTTACCGCCAAAAAATATTAGCATTGATTAAAATATGCGCGTTGAACATGTAAATACATTTCGATTTTATCGAATATAATTGCAAAATTATTACGCTATTATTCTTTTTTATAGGCAAATATACTAACTGCATTGGTCAGGCACATAGCATATGACCCAACAAACATATGGGTGAGACTTAACAATGGCAAAAGTACTAATTTTAAAATCAAGCATTCTAGGCAGTTATTCACAGTCTTCAGCATTAGTTGATTATTTACATCAACAATGGAGCAGTAAAGGTGCGCAAATTACAGTGCGTGATTTAGGTGAAAATACGTTACCAATGTTAGATGGTGAGCTAGCTTCAGGTTTACGCGGCGGTGATAATCTTTCTGAACGTCAATTATCTGCACTCGCGCTATCGGATGAATTAGTCGCTGAAATTAAAGCTCATGACACCATTATTATCGCTGCGCCGATGTACAATTTTGGTATACCGACAACGTTAAAAAATTGGATCGATTTGATCGCCCGTGCCGGTGTGACGTTTACTTACACCGATACCGGAGCTGTTGGTTTAATCGAAGGTAAGCGTGCCATTATTGTGACTACTCGTGGTGGAGCGCATAAAGGCGGCCCTACAGACCATGTGGTACCTTACTTAACAACTGTGTTGGGCTTTATTGGGATTAACGACGTTGAAACCATTTATGCAGAAGCATTAAATATGGGGCCTGATGCAGCAGAAGCAGGTATTAGCCAAGCTAAGCTTGCTATCGATGCAATAACACTTTAATAAATACAGCGGCTTAAGTTAAGTCGCTGGTTTGAAAACTAAACGTTTAATGCACCTTTGACATTTAAAGGAGCATTAAGCGTTTTTTATTTTGTGATTTTTTGTCATTTGGTTGATCAACAACATAATTTGCCACGTATAGACCTTATTATCAGTATCTAGTTTGATGCCAACTTTACTTTTCAAAATGTAGATTCATTACCAAAAGCCCTCAAGCTTATCGTTGAAAAGCCGTCATATTGTTGTTTCTATTTTATGAAAATAAACAAAATTGTCATCGCGTCAGCTTTAATTCTGCTCGCTGTGAGTCTTGTTCCTATATTGATGTTGATTAATCAATGGGATTCAGGTTCGCAGAGCTATGGAATTACCACCAGTGATAGCCAACAGATTCATTTTCGGTGGCAAGACATTAATCAACAAGTTCACCAGTACCCTGCGTCTGCGGGAAGGTATACCTATTTATTTTTGGGATTTTTGTCGTGCTCAGAAATTTGTCCAATACGTATTGAGCAATTAAATCAACTTGAGCAACGCATAGAGCAGGATGCTTCGTTTAATAAAGTTGAGGTTCAATTTCTATTTGTGACTATTGACCCTGATAACGACACATTAGCCTTGCGCCAAGCGGTGATCGATGCGCGCTCTACGCGTTTTGTCAGTGCGTCATTGTCCGAGTCAGATTTACATCAACTTGAATTGCGCTTATCGGACAATATCAATCGGCAACTCGCCACCATCAATCATGTTGGCAATCTATTTTTGTTGAACCCAAACGGAAAAATCGCACGTATTTATACGGCTAAACAACTTTCAATATCCAAGATGTTGATTGACCTTAACCATATTATTTCATCTCAACTTTAGGTTTATATATATGAATGATGCTCAAACTGTAATATTACTGAAGAAACATGATTTATATATCTATCGGTTGTTGATGTTGCAGGCCCCATTATTAGTCATCAGTGGATTTTTTGGTGCCCAAATGCTGACCTTTAGTATTACTGCAGCGATAGCTATTTTAGTCATAGTACAGTTGAGTTACAGCTTGCTGAAAGGGACTGAGTTATTTGCGATAGTTGGTGCAGTAATTATGATGACGGTGTCAGGATTACTGATCCAAAGCCAAATGGGTATGATTGAAATGCACTTTCATATCTTTGCCACCATGGGCGTATTTCTTATTTATTTACGCTGGCAGCCGTTATTGGCAGCTTTGTTGACGGTGGCAATACACCATATTCTTATGACCTATATTCAATTGCAAGATATTGAAGTTTTAGGTACACAGTTAATGATTTTTGCCGGTAATTGTAACTGGACCATAATGTTAGTTCATGCTTTGTTTGCTGCGACTGAAACCTTTATTCTTATTCGTATTGCCTTGTTTATGCGTACTGATTCACTGGCTAATCAACGTATTGCTGGCGCAATTCAACATATTTCACAGCATAAAGATTTATCGGTTCGGTTACCTTCAGCTGATACTCAGGCCGAAATGTCCTTTAATTTGATGCTGGAAGAGTTATCGCAATTGTTTAACGACTATCGCGATATTGCTGTGAAAATGGCGAGTACTTCCGACAACTTAATGAGCCTGAGCGATCAAACCCAGCAAGCAGTACAACAGCAAAATGATCAAGCTAGAATGATTGCCGAGTCGACTCAAGATGTGATCGACAATTTTCAACAAATGGCCCATGACACTCAAATATCAGCGGATCAGGCAAAAGAAGGGGCAGCCTCAAGTCTTGGTGATAGCCAAAGCGCATTAAGCATTATGAAAGACATGCAGGCGCTAGAAACTAATATGATAGAAGTGGCAGAATCAATGACCGATTTAACCACTGATATTAGTGCTATCACCACATTGCTACAGGCTATTCGTAGCATTTCAGATCAAACTAACTTACTGGCGTTAAATGCGGCGATTGAAGCGGCTAGAGCGGGTGAGAGTGGTCGAGGTTTTGCGGTGGTGGCAGATGAAGTTCGCACTTTAGCAAAGCGTACCAGTCAATCGACCGATGGCATTGAAAAAGTATTGAGTCGTTTGAATATCAGCATGCTAAAAACCGTTGAGTCGATGGATCAAGGCAAACAGCGTACGACGCAAAATGTATTTCATACCAGTGGCATAGCCCAAGGGCTTGAGCAGCGTTCAGCCCAAATTGGTCAAGTGGCGACCTTGAGCCACAACGTGGCAAATGGTACACAACAACAAGCAGATAGATTGACTCAAATAGGATCGGAGATTTTGGACAACGCCCAAGCAGTTGTACTGTTATCGGCACAAGTTCAAAAGCTGGCTGGTGGCGCGGTAGAAATGAAACAGATTACTCAAGACTATCAAAGCAAAGCTGCGGCTTACAAGGTGTAAATAATACAGGCGAAAGCATCGCTTTCGCCTGTATTATTTGGCTGCTAAGTTGGGACGATGCTCTTATGCAATTAACGCCAACGTTTAAAAATTAATGAAGTATTAATGCCACCAAAGGCAAAGTTGTTACTCATAATGTAGTCGGTGTCGATATGACGAATATCGTCTTTAATATAATCTAGCGGGGCGCATTCAGGGTCGACATCATTAAGATTGAGTGTCGGTGCAAACCAGCCTTCATTCATCATGTTAATACTGCTCCATGCTTCCAATGAACCACAAGCGCCTAGGGTATGACCGGTATAACTCTTTAATGAAGAGATGGGCGTTTCTGCACCAAATACTGCGTGAGTCGCGGCAGTTTCTGCTATATCACCGCGATCGGTTGCGGTGCCATGAGCACTGATATAACCGATGTCTTGTGCCGATAATTGGGCATCTTTTAAGGCTAAACGAATCGCCACTTCCATGGTGTTAGCATTGGGTTGAGTGACGTGTTGGCCATCTGAATTGGTGCCAAAACCAACCAACTCAGCATAAATATTAGCACCACGGGCTTGAGCATGTTCAAGCTCTTCTAATATCAAAGTACAAGCACCTTCACCGATAACCAAACCATCGCGGTTCTTGTCAAATGGGCGCGGCGTTAGCTCTGGAGTATCATTTTTGGTGCTGGTGGCATACAAAGTATCAAACACAACCGCCTCGGTAGGGCAAAGCTCTTCACCGCCGCCCGCGAGCATAATGGTTTGCATGCCATATTTAATCGCTTCATAAGCATAGCCAATGCCTTGACTAGCAGAAGTGCACGCACTGCTTGTGGTGTGAATACGGCCTTGTAGGCCAAAGAACACCCCAATATTAACTGCGGTAGTGTGGGCCATCATGCGGATATAACTGGTGGCGGTTAACCCCGACATTTCGCCTGTTTTTAACATGTCGCCAAAGCCCATAATCGGATCTGTACTGCCTGTAGATGAGCCGTAGGCCACGCCAGCTTGACCGGAGTTCAGGATGGGATCGTTCAACAAACCTGCGTCTTCAAGCGCTAATTCACTGGCACGTGTTGCCATCATGGATACTCGCCCCATAGAGCGGATCTTTTTACGTGAATAATGCGCAGGGAGAGTAAAATCAGTCACTGGAGCTGCCAGTCGTGTATTTAGACCTGGGTAGCGATCCCATTCATCCATGCGAATAACGCAGTTATGTTTCGCTAGTAGGCTGGCTTTAATTTGTTGCCAGTCTTGACCTAATGCGGAAATTCCGCCCATGCCGGTAACGACTACACGCTTCATATCATGCCTCCGTTAACGGAGATCACTTGACGAGTTATGTAGGCGGCATCGTCTGATAATAAGAAATTAGCAAGACCTGCAATTTCACTGGGTTTGCCCATGCGTTTCATCGGTACTATTTGATTGACAATATCGGTTGAAATATCGGTGACCATGTCGGTTTCAATTAACCCTGGTGCGATACAATTGACGGTGATTTTTCGCTTAGCTAACTCAAGTGACAAGGCTTTAGTAGCGCCGATAACTCCCGCTTTTGATGCGCTATAGTTCACCTGGCCACGATTACCTGCAATGCCTGACACCGAGGCTAGGGTGATAATACGTCCACCTTTACGTGCTTGTACCATTGGCATAACTGTAGGGTGAATAACATTATAAAAACCATCAAGGTTAGTGTGGATCACACTGTCCCATTCATCTTCGGTCATCGCAGGGAAGGCGGTGTCGCGATTAATACCCGCATTAAGAATCACGCCATAATAGGCACCATTTTCGGCAATGTCAGTTTCGATAGCGAGCTTAACCGCTTGGCGATCGGCAATATCAAATTGCAGTAAACTAACCTGCACACCAAGATCCAATAAGGTTTTTTGTACTTGTGCTGCGGCAGCATGATTGCTGTGAAAATGCAGTGCAATATCAAAACCATTCTCGGCTAATTTAATCGCGATGGCTTTGCCTATTCCTCGGCTGGAACCGGTAACTAATACTCTATTATTCAAAATGTCTCTCCGTGATTGATTCGAGGAACTCCAATGGGGTGTCAAAAGGTTTGTTGAGCATGCTTAGCCGTCGGCTTGGCTTTCATTGATATAGGCTTGGATGTCTTGTGGTTGGAATACATTGACATTGGCTGCCGCCACTAATATTTCGTGATGATAAATTTGGCAATCAAATACCGCTAATCCAGACTCTTCCTGGTACAGCCGAGTGACCTGAGTGCGATAAGACTCACCTAAAGTAAATGTGTCGATATGCATTTGCAGTTTGCGGGTGCCGAGTAAAAAACCGACTCGGATATCATCGTCGCGCAGTAAGGCTTCAACACCCGCTAACGCTGCAATACTTTGGGCCATATACTCGATGCCAACGTAATTAGGCACGCCATTGAGTTGGGCGTCGAAATAGGCACTATTAGGGCTAATATGGGTTGCGGTGATTAAGCAGTCTGGGCGATGTGCTAAGACATTATCAATTAAGATCATTGGGGCACGGTGCGGAATAAAAGTACTTATATCTTGCGCTAACATCGCCGGCGTTGCAGTGGCTATTGACATGAAACTAGGCATCCTTTCGACAAAAAATCAGGCTGGCATTACTGCCGCCAAAGGCAAATGAATTACTCATAATAAAGTTGAGCTGATTAAGGCCAGAATTATTGTTGGCGCTAACGAGAGCGATATTAGGGTCATTAGCATCTTGCTGCCCATCCCAGATATGCGGTGGCAAACGCTTATCATGGTTAAGTGGGCTTAATAATAAATAGCAAAAGGCAGCTTCAATCGCCCCTGCAGCACCTAAAGTATGGCCTGTGAGCGGTTTGGTTGAGCTGCAGGCTGGTAGTGAATGGCCAAACACTGCAGTGACCGCACGTGATTCCATAGCATCATTTTTGGGTGTGGCTGTGCCGTGGAGGTTGAGATAATCGATTTGTTTGGCAGTAATGTTGGCTTCTGTTAGGGCTTGTTGCATGGCGGCAATAGCGCCTAATCCTTGCGGGTGTGGTGCTGAAATATGGTGTGCATCGGCAGACTCGCCGATCCCAGCCAACATGACGTCACTTTGGCCACGTTCTAAGGTAAATAAGGCTGCCCCTTCACCAATATTAATCCCATCACGATGGCGACTAAACGGATTGCAATGGCCTTTGGATACTGATTCTAATGCGGCAAAGCCATTAACGGTTAACTGACACAAACTGTCTACACCACCAACAATCACCATATCGCACATATTCGCATTGAGTAATCGCTGAGCACTGGCAAACACTTTTGCACTCGATGAGCACGCTGTAGATACGGTATAACAAGGACCTGATAGTTCAAATAATTGTTTTAAATAATCACTGGGGCTACCCAGTTCCTGCTGCGAATAATGGTAACTCGGGGGGAAATGGCCATGTTCAAGCTGATACTTTAATGCCGCTTCACCTTTGGAAATGCCAGAGGTGCTGGTGCCTAATATCACCCCGATACGATCCGCTCCTAAACGCTGTTTAGCTTGTTCTATTGCGGGCACAAGTTGCTGGGCGGCAGTGTTTAATAAACGATTATTACGGCAAGCAAATAAACTGAGACGATCGGCAATTTCTATTAACCGTTTGTCATCGACGCAACCGACTAATGTAGGCGCATCGAACAGTAAATTATCGCGCCATTGCATAGCACTGATATCACCGCGAATGAGGCGCGGCAGCACCTCTTCTGGCGAGTTGCCCAGAGGTGTACACAATCCGATGTGAGTTATTGCTATGCGACTGTTCATGTTTAGTTTGGTGGCCTATTTATCTCGGTTTATTGGGTTATGCTGGAGCACTTGTTTATCAATCTGTTATTCAATCAGTTAGTTAATTAGTTAGTCAATTGGGTTTATTTTCATGTGAATATCGGCGGCATCGATGTCGACATTCACTTGCGCTAACCACGGGTCGATATCGCTATACGTTATCGTTATTAACGTACCACTGGCATCGATTAGTTGCTTACATAACGGCATATCACATGCCATAGTGACTAATTCACCGCCGGTTAAATGTTGATTAACTTGCTCCGTTGGCCAGTAAATCAACTGCATTATTGCCATTAAATACTCTGCTTTAAATTGCTCACCTAATAACATACTTTGCTGACTTTGCAGGGTTTGGCCATCGTACACTAACGTGAATAATGCTTGCCCAAGTGGCGCTAATCCCACTAACGTCATCTGTTGTGAATTAAGCTCCAGCTGGGTTAATAACTCATGATTTTCTTGCCCATGGGTAAAGCTGACCATTTGGCTTAAGCTGATGTCTTGCTGCGATGACATTGTTAACACCGCAGAGGCTGAGCTTAGGCAATATTGTGCTTCACTGGCGAGTGGGACACAAGTTTGCCGCTCGATTTGTTGGCTACAAGCACTTAATAGGCTTAGCAGTAATAGCGCAACAAGGCGAGGCAACATTATCTCTGCAGAATGCCACAGCCGATTAAGCAACATCGTTTTGTGGCTCCTGACATAATTCAACAATGGTATTGAGGCGTCGTTCGGACTCTTTTACAAACGGGTTACTCATGTCCCAAGCGTAGCCCGCTAAAATTGAGCAAATCATTTGTTTAATCTTGTTGTCAGCTTGTTGATAGAAAATGACATCTTGAAAGCGTCCGTCATACCAAGCTTGTACATAGGTTCTAAAGGTGTTAACCCCTTGCATTAATGGTGCAGAGTATTCGCTATCCCAATCAACCGTTTGGCCATTAAGTTGCTTATTCAAACTGGCGACAGCCATTGATGCTGACTGCATGGCAATGGTCACCCCTGATGAAAATACAGGGTCAAGGAACTCGCCAGCATTACCCAATAAAGCAAACTTATTGGTTGCTAAAGTGGTGACGTTAGCCGAATAACCTTTGAGAGTGGCACAAGGCTGAACAATATTGGCATTACTCAGTAACTGCTGTAGCTCTGGCTCTTCATTAATTACTGCTAACAATTGTTGTTCAAGGCTACCGGATAAATGCTCGAGTAAATGCGGCTCAGCCACCACGCCAATTGAGCAACGGTTATTGCTAAAAGGGATTAACCAGTACCAGATATCCTTATGTTGAGGATGAACACTGATTAAGATTTTATTCCGATCAAAATGTGGATCGCTAATGTTGTCTTCAATATGGGTGAAAATGGCGCTGCGTGGCGGTAAATTTGATGGTTGCTCTAAGTTCAGTAATCGCGGTAATACTCGGCCAAAACCACTAGCATCAAGCACAAATTTAGCATTCACTTGATATTGTGCACCTCGGTCATTCGTTACCGTTAAACGAGGGTTATGAGTCAAATCAATCGCATTAACTTGATGACCAAAACGGATTTCAACCCCTTGACTGATAGCTGTGTCGGCTAGGAGTTTATCAAAATCCGCCCGTTGAACTTGAAACGTAGTCCCAGGGCCTGGGGTAAATTTATCGGTAAAGTCAAAGGTGGTGTAGCGCCCTTGGTGTTGAAATGCTGCGCCATTTTTAAATTGAAATCCAGCCTGATTAACGGCGTCCAGCATGCCTGCTTGTTCGAGAAACTGCATACAACAAGGCAGTAGGCTTTCGCCAATGGAAAAACGTGGAAAATGCTGTTTTTCAATAACAACAACCTGATGACCTTGTTGGCGTAAAAGACTTGCGGCAATGGCACCAGAAGGGCCTGCACCAATGATGGCAACGTCAACATCCATGTTGCTGACTGTATGTGAATGACTAAATGGCATTTACAGTTTTCCTAGTAATAAATGAAATAAACGGTGCCAGTAAAAATGAAAAACTGATCCCAAAAAGAAGCGTTAAACCAAAAAAGTGAATGGCATGGGTTTGACTCAGCGCCAGCAACCCAAAAGCCAATAACGTTGAGCAGGCTGACATAAAGATTGCCATCATCACTCCGCGACTAGTGTGCTTGGCCTCGGCAAAAAATAGGCTGTAATCGATACCAATGCCTAATACTAAAATAAGCGCTAAGGCGTGAAACAAGCTAATGCTCGAACCGACAAGGCCTAAACAGGCTAACGTGAGCAGTACTGATAAAGTAGGGACTGCGACGATAGCGAATGCCAACTTAATACCGTATTTAATGCTAAACAGTAGGCTGGCTAAGGCAAATACCCACATTAGTAGCTGTAATGTTAGTTGGCGATACTTGCCCATTAAATGGGATATATCACCGACCTTATCGATTAACCGCACTTGCCCTGAAGGCCATTTATGTTCAGTCAGCCGTTGCTCAAGAGAGGCTAACGAATGTATGCCACCGAGTAACACTATGGCGCCAAATTGCTGGGGTTTGTCTGTTGTTGGAATCGCACCAAGCCATAATGTCTGTAAATCATCATTAGCTTTGGCTAGCACCATGGTTGGGGTTAACCATTGTGATTCGGCGTGATTAAGTTGTGCAATCATACTGGTGCTTATGCTGTCATCAAGGCCCATTTCGTTGATGATCTCGTCTAAATGTTGCCCATAAAGCTGTTGCTGTAACTGATAGTGTTGTTGTTGTTTGGCAATGCTGGGCATAAAGCGGCTGAGGCTGATTGCTTGGTCTAACTCAGCATCAGTTATGGCTTTATCCAGTACTGGTGCCAGTTGCTCTAACGTTTGTAATAAAGATTGTTCACTGGGACCACTGACTACAATAAATTGGTTATCGGTGCCGCCGCTGAGCAGTTGCCGTAGCTGATTCTCTTCGGTGGTGATGGCTTCAGGGCTTTGCTGTAGCTGACGTATATCATCGTTAGAATCCGTTTGTGACAAACCGAAAAACAATATTGTTGCCAAACCAATGAGCAAAGCGGCTATAGCTATTTTTTGCCACAATTGATTTGGGGTGAAAATACGTTGTAATAGCGCCAAATAACCTTGGGCAAGGGTTAATCCAGGCGTCGGTTTAAGCGCATGGTTACCCAGTAATGGAAACACCAATAACAACGTTAGGTAGGCACCAATTAACCCAGCAGCACAAAAGACGGCCACTTGTTGCATTCCCGGAAATGGCGTAAAGCCAATGGCGATAAAGGCACTGGCACTGGTTGCAAGGGCGAGAGTGAGCGCCGGAAAAATCTGCTTTAAGGTGTCTGTTGCGTTGTTATTGGGATGAGCTTGTTTTTCGCAATAAAAGTGAAAGCTGTAATCAATGGCGACACCAATTAAACTAGTGCCAAACACTAGTGTCAGTAAGTGCAACTCACCAAAAATACTTAAGGTGGCGACAAACGCAAATACCACACCAGTCGTTAACGTCAGTAGTGCGGCAAATAACGGCATAATCGACCGAAAGGCCAACCAGACTAATAAGATGATCCCCAACATGGAAATTAATCCAATTCGGCTGATTTCTTGTTTAGCCGACTCTGTGGCGGCTATCGCATGAAAAAGCGCACCAGCCTTAAGAAAACTGACATCTGGGTAGTGCTGTGTCACTTGGCTAAACGCAGACTTTAATGCTTGTATTTGCTGTTGCTGAGCGGTCGGGCTAAACGCACTGTCGCGGCCTTTGGCCATGACAATTGCAGCCACACCCTCGGTAGTATCGGTGAGTAAAATGCCTTGTTGGCTTCGCAGCGCACTATTAGGTGATAACGCCAGTAAGTTGGCTGGAAACATCAGTAACGGGTCATTGCTGAGCAGTTGGCTGTTGGCAAAACCAAATGCGCTATAAAGTTGATTTTGGGCCGCGTTAAGCAGTTGGCGCCAATTATCTGTTTCAATCGCTTTAGCTTGCTCGGCGGTGAGTAGGGTAAAGCGATGTTCGAAATACACTTTAGCCAAGTCTTGCAGATGATCATCCGCGCCGCTACGAATGTGAATAAAGGGCGGTTGAGGCTGTTTATCTAGCGCATCCATCAGTTGCTGTGCGGCACTGATAGCTTGGTTGTCATTATCGGCTTTTACTGCAATATACACTTGGTTTGCGAGTTGCTGTTCAACTCTGTTTAATGCTGTTTCAGTGAGTTTGTCTTGCTGTAAATGTGGCAACATCGCCAAAATATCAGTTTGAATATGCGCGCCCTGTTGCCATTGTATTAAGCCAGTGGCTAACATTGTCAGCAGCAATAATACCCATAAGACAAAACGCCCAATGGGAGATAACAACGCGGTTAGCGATATTGGCTGCATTATTTAGCTGACTCATTGCCAAGACTAAAAAGTGCCAGCTCTGCTTCACTTAGTGGCCCTTGTTGGGTCTGGGTAAATTGAATTTGGGTATAGTCGCGAACATTCGCTTGGTTACTGGTCATGATTAATGAACGTATAAGGGTATCGCCGCTGAGGGTTATGTTACCCATAGACGATTGCACTTGTGGGTCTTTAGCTTGTAAGCCCAGTTGCCATGACTTATCTGCGGGCTGAGTTTCGGGCTTATTTATGGACTGAGTTGCGGATTGAGCAGTAGGCATAAATAAGTTGAAATCGGCACTTAAGGCATCAATATCGCCCGCCATAATGGCTTGTAATAAACGCGGTAATTGCTGTGCAATCGGATTGCCATTAGCCCCTGCGCTAAAGTGTTGAATTTTGCCTTGGCTGTTTTGTTGGATCAACTGCTGATCTTTAAGCACCATCAAGGTTTTGAAAGGACGTTGCTGCTGCCATACCAATCCTTGCGTTGGACTAAATATAAACTGTCCTTGGCTGAGTAAGGGCTTTTTAAGCACCTGTAAATGGCGTAGTTGAACAAACAGCCCACGAGTATCTAGTTGTAGATTCAGCTGCTGCGCTAGCGCACTGAGGGCTTCAGTGCTGGCTGGTTGAGTATACAACGCCTGAATGTCAGCCAGTTGCGCTTGAGTAAGGGGTTCATTATTGCTTGCTGGTGGATGTTCGCTAGCCGAGGTGACTGCAATATACAGGCAACATAACATAATGATGCTGCTTACTCGCGCCAATATGCTAGTAAATAAGCTCAAAAATACTCTGCTGCGGGCACTCATTACACTTGGCTCGCATCGAGTAATGGGCGAATTTTTTGTTGAAATATCTCAGGGGTAACAAAGCATAATTCTTGGGTAGCAATCTCAACTGCAGCTTGTATGGTATAGCCCTTAGTAATGCGTGCGTTGGTGTCGGCATCAACAATTTGATAGTTAATGCGTAAGCGGTTTTCCCATTCAACAATGGCGGCGATAACCTTGATTTTTTGGTCAAAGGTGCTGCTTTTAACGTACTTAATTTGCACATCAACAATCGGCCAAGCGTAGCCAGATTCAAGCATAGTGCGATAGTTGTAACCGAGCTTATCCAGTAATTGGCACCGCACAACCTCAAAGTAGCGCAAGTAATTACCGTGCCAAGTAATGCCCATCGAGTCGACATCGTGAAACGGGATCACCATTTCCATTTCTGTGAGTAATAAACCTTTCATTTAACACACCTCCCACAGGCCTAGTTGAATTTTTTCTACGGTTTGGCGCAGCACTGCTTCTAATGGACGGTCTTCGGTAAGCAGTTCAAAATCTTCACTGACTTGAGCCAATGTGGTGGCAAGTGATGGCGTTAGCGAATTTGGGTCCAACTCTTTCTGTATCACCCGCAGCTGAATGCCTTGGCTCATGGCCAATAATGCGGCGGCAGCCACTTGCTCTGTCAGTTGCAATATCCGCATGCAATCGCGGGCGGCAATGGTGCCCATGCTCACTTTGTCTTGATTGTGGCATTCCGTTGAGCGAGAAAACACACTGGCAGGCATGGTGTTTTTTAATGCTTCTGCAGTCCAAGCCGAAACACCGATTTGTACCGCTTTAAAACCATGGTTAATGGCACGACGTTCGCCTTCTGCGGCAGATAAATTAGCCGGTAAACCATTGTTGAATTTAGGGTCCATGACTAAGGCCATTTGACGATCAATTAAGTCGGCGATATTGGCCACCGCATTTTTCATCGCATCCATGGCAAAGGCAATGTGGCCGCCATAAAAGTGACCGCCATGGAGGATATGTTCGCCCTCGGCATCGACAATCGGGTTGTCGTTAGCGCTATTGAGTTCGGTTTCAATAAACTGACGCATAAAAGGTAAAGCATCTTGCAGTACGCCAATGATGTGCGGTGCACAGCGAATGGAATAGCGGTCTTGTAAGCGGTCTGAATTACGTGGATGCGCATGATGATTTAAGTCTTCGCGGATCCAACTGGCAATTTGGTTTTGTCCTGGATGGGGTTTGGCGGCAAACAAAATTTCATCAAAATGATTTGCGTTGCCTTTAAGCGTTAACGATGCCATGGCAGTAATACGGCTTGATAAGCGAGTTAAGTACTGCGATCGGTCATAGGCTAAACAGGCCAGTGCGGTCATCACTGCTGTGCCATTCATTAACGCGAGGCCTTCTTTAGGGCGCAGAGTTAATGGCATCATGCCGAATTTCAGATAAACATCTTTGGTCGCTTGGCGTTTACCCTGGTATATCACCTCACGTTCGCCAACTAATACAGCGGCAAGATAAGATAGTGGGGTTAAATCGCCGCTGGCGCCAACCGAACCTTCTTGAGGAATAACCGGGGTGATATCGTTATTTAATAGCCATTCGATGCGCTGTAGCAGCAGATAGCTGACCCCTGACTTACCCACAGCCAATGAGTTTAAGCGGCAAGCCATAATCGCGCGGGCTTGCATTGGGCTAAATACATCACCTAAACCACAACCATGAAAACGGGTTAAATGTAGTGGCAATTCATGGACTAAGTCTAAGCTGACATTGACTGTGCAGGAGTCGCCGTAACCTGTGGTGACGCCATATACTACGCCTTCTTCATGCAGCAAACTGTCGATGAAACGGGCGCCTTTTTGAATATATTCAACATAGTCTGCAGCATCTGCTAGTTTGACCGTTGCGCCTTTGGCGACAGCGACCACTTGTTCAAGGCTCAGGTAGCTTTGGCCTAAATGCACCGTGTTTTCGGCAGATGATGACGGTGAAGAAGTGTTGCTCATTGAATTAGTTATCCTGACTAGGTGAAGTGGTGCTGTTAGCGGGTGCAGTATTTGTATTTGACGCAGCACTTGTATTAAGTGCACTTCCGGTATTAAGTGCACTACCCGTATTGACAGCAGTAGCGGGGCGCGAAAGCGGACGATCAATCAATTCGTCTTTATGCCAAAAATCGTAAAAATTAAACCACTGCAATGGTGCCTGTTTGGCAAAGTACTCTAAGCGCTGACTGTACAATTTCATTGCATCAGTTAAGCGTGCAATGCGCCCCGCCCGCGGGCCTTTTAAGCTATCGCTTAAGTGTTCAACATGTACTTTATAGCGGCCTTGTTGGCGAATGCAGAACATGGTGTATACCGGACAATTTAACAAGCTTGCAAGAATAAATGGTCCTTGGGGAAACGGCGCTTCATGACCGAGAAAGGGTAGGTAAACCACCCGACCTTGGCTGTTTGATGAGGTGCGGTCGGCTGCAATAACCACTATTTCGCCCATATCAATTTTTTGCTGTAACAGCATAGAAGTACTGGGATCAAGTTCATTAACATGAATAAGGTTCAGACTACTTTGTGGGTTCAGCTGTTGTAATACTTTGTTAAAGTTTTCGGCGTGTTGAGTCAACACCATAACGTTGACTTTCACTTTCTGCTGGTGGATTGAAATCGCACGACATAGCTCTAAATTACCTAAATGCGACACAATCAGTACGGCTCCTCGACCAGAAGCCACTTGGTTTGCCAGAATATGACGATCGTTAAAATCGACTTGATTGAGTTTGATGCGGTCGCACCAGGCATCGATCCTATCCAGAGCTGCATTACCAAAAGCAATAAAGTGATTTAAGCTGTCGCGCCACTGGGTGGGTTGATGTAAATCTGGATGATCTGGAACTTGTTGCTGCACTCGGGCTAGAAAATTCATCGACGCTTGACGAGCTGAAGCACCGGTTAGAAAAAAGTAACCAATCACCGGATACATAATCGCTCTGCATAACCAGTGGCCACCTAAGCGATAACATTCAGCCAGTAATTTTATGCCCCAATAACTGCCACGCTCTCCCATTGATGACCAATGTTGATGCGGGGTGTTTTTATTCAGAATTTGTGGCAAACGAGTCAACATACCAAAAAATAATGTAGTGTGCATCCAGCTAATGCGTACATTGTCTTGCAAGCCTTGAAAGTGGCTAATACCGTCTTCTGGGTAGATGACTTTGGTCGGGACATGAACCACTGGAGTAGCTTGCCAGTGCAGTTTGACCATGATTTCAATATCAAAGTCCATCCGTTCACCCAGTGCTTGCTGGCTTAATAACTGCTCGGTAGCCTCTAATGGATACACCCGAAAACCACACATAGAATCTTGAATGTCGAAACTTAAGGTTTCAACCCAGACCCAAAAATGGGTGATGTAACGTCCGTATAAACGTCCTTTAGGCACAGAGTCATCATAAATGGGTTGGCCAGAGATCAATGCCTGTGGCTGTTGTTCTGCAGTCGATATCATTAACGGAATATCGTCTAAATTATGTTGTCCATCAGCATCAACCTGTAATACATGGCTAAAACCATCGCGGTATGCTTGGCGTAGGCCGCTGGTCACTGCCGCGCCTTTACCGCGATTAAACGGATGGTTAATGAGCGTTACCCAGCTAAATTTTTCTGCCATGGCTTGCAAAATATAACGGGTTTCATCTTGGCTACCATCATCAACCAAATAACATGGCAGGTTGAATTTTGCCAAGTCAGTTAAGGTTTGTTCAATGGCAATATGATGATTGTAATTGGGGATAACCAAGGCTAGTTTCATGAGGCAATCTCATTGGCAATCGGCGCAGTAGTGACTACTGCAGGCTTAAGCGCAATACGGCCAGAGGCAAACCGTTTATCTTGATCTCGATAGCTAAAGAGCAGTTTTGCTTTTTGAGGTTGATGTTCAATGATCAAATCAACATAGGTATCGGGCAAAATGAGTTGCTGAAATTTAAGCACTTCTAATGTGGCCACTTGGGCTGAATAACCAAATGCCTCACAGCCAAGTTTAACCGCCCAATCCAATTGGGTGACACCTGGTAATACGGCTTGCTGAGGAAAATGGCCATCGAAAAAGGCTAAATCTGCACTGACAAATAAACGCCATTGATAGAGATTATTATCGCCTTCATGGCTAACAATATGCGGTAATTCTGACTTAATCATGACTAAATAAGGCTACAATTTCTGATTGAGTACGCTTGCCTTGGCTATTGAGTGGCAAGTGTGCAGGATAACGCCAGCGTCGTGGTAGGGTGATACGTTCAAACTGGCTCAATAAATGGTTTTTTAAGGCATTATTAACCGCTAATTTTCCTTCCGCTTTGAGTGTTTGCTGGCCTAATTCACTTAAACAGACTGCAGCACCTAGCATGGTGCGCGGTTGCTCTAAAACTGTGACGGCCGCTTCGCTGACAAAAGGATGAGTTTGCAGTAAATGCTCCACTTGCGCTAAAGACAAGCGTTTTTCTTCAATTTTTACAATACGATCAAGGCGATGCAATAAACGGAACTGGCCATCTGTTAACAATTCAATTTTGTCATCACATTTTAACCATTGAGTTGGATTGTCTAAATAAACAGACTGCAGCATCAGCGCACCATCTTGCGGGTCCATATCGACATTCACTTGGGTAAATGATTGCCATGGTTGCATGGGTTGCTGTTGGCGTCGATATCCAATACCGCCGGTTTCAGTGCTGCCAAATATTTCAATGGGCAATTGATTAAAGCATTGTTTAACTGCTTGGGCGGCATCAAAATTTAACGGACCACCAGAGCTGAAAATTAAGCTTGGGATACGTTGTTGTTTTTGATTTTCTAGAGCATCAGGCAAGCGGGTCAATTGAGCTGGACTACTGATTAAACACAAATTTGGCATGATGGCCAAGTAGTAACTTAAGGTTTCAGGAAAGTCGATTTGTTCACTTAAGAATGCTCGGCTCGCGGCTAAAGGCCACAAGATTTTAAACAATAAACCATAAATATGCTGATGTGAAACTGTCGATACCACGGAACAATGAGGCAAATGTTCGGCAAATGTTTGCTCAAGAATACTGACTTCGGCATCTAATTGTTGCAGTGTTTTTTTGATTGCTTTGGGCTGACCGCTACTGCCGGAGGTGAATAGTACTAATTCACCTAATAGCTTGGTTTTAGGCCAAGTTGCAGCGGGCAAACTAAGTTCTTTTTTGAGCGCGATATACTCACGCACTTCACATAATGGCGTGTCGGCAATAATGGCATCAAATTCATGGTTGAGCTCGCTCAAGGTGCCACGTTGGATGTTGGCAGGCAATATCACTTGTTTACCGGCTAACAAGGCTGCACATAAACCAGCGGCAAATAAATCACTGTGCTTGGCTGCAAGCAGCCAACGCTGAGCATCACTTTGAATCAGCTGAGCATGTAAGTGGGCCACTTGCGCGCAAAACAACGATCCCGTCATGATGTCATGATGGTCAAAGCTGATTAGCTGCTGCGAGGCAGGCCCTGTAGATAACCAATTGAGTAAAAGCTTATTCATGTTTTTTCAACCAAAAGCGACGATAAATCCATTCACCACTGAGCAGCAACCCCATAAACAGGTAGGCGATCAGTCCGTTGTAAAGCGTCCATATTTCAATACTTGTTGCTATGGCGGTATAGGTTGCCACAGCACCATTTACAATAAATAACCCACACCAAAGTTTAGTGACGGTTTGTAAGTAAGGTATAGCGGAGTCTGGTAAATCAGGCTCTTTTAAGCGTGCTAAGCGCTCAATCATGCTTGGACCATTAATCAGTGAGTAACTGAATAACCCCAACATGCTCAGGTTTATCACCACCGGATAAAACAGTAACCAGTCGTTACGTTGAGTAATGAAACTGGCCGCGGTCAATCCTATGCCCACCAGTATTGGCAATGTCATGGATTTTACTTGCTGCTTAGTGACCATAAACCGTAGCAATAATAACAAACACAGCAGCAAAGCGATTGTGCCAGGTGGTAAATACTGCAAACCAAAGTACACCGCAACAGGATAAGCAATAATCACCAAGGTCGTCATAATCTGCAGGATTAACCGCATTAACTTTTTATTAAGCCTTCAATGGCATTAACGACATCATTGACTGTACGGACGGTTTTAAATGCCTCTGGCTGGATTTTTTTACCCGTCAGTTGTTGCAATTTAATCACCAAATCTACCGCATCAATGCTGTCTAAATCCAGATCTTCATACAAAGAAGCTTCAAGCGTGATATCAGCTGCTTCTATTTCAAATTCATCAATTAAAATGCCACTTAGCATCTCAAGGATTTGTTCACGATTTTGCATGCTGACTCCTAAACACGTTGAGATTCAATAAAGCTAGCTAAGCTAGCAACACTGAAAAAGTGTGCTTTAGTCGCATCAGAATTGGCTTCAATTTTGACATCAAACTCTTTCTTAATTGCCAAGCCTAATTCAAGTGCGTCGATCGAGTCTAAGCCCAGACCGTCGCCAAATAAGGCCGCATCGGTTTCGATATCATCGACAGTGACATCTTCGAGATCTAAGCAATCAATGATCAGTTGTTTTATTTGATTGTGTAAGTTCATTTTTTTGTCTTTCTTATAAGTATGGCTATCAATGTGACTTGATAGGCTGTTTAAGTGTATCAAGGTAAAACTGCTGTAAGTCGCGCGTTAGCTGTCGAGCCATTTTGGCTTCATTACCTCGTTTAGCATCATACAGCAGGTATGACATGCTTGTGCCAATTTCTACTGACATATTGATGGTTTGCCGTGGAATTTGGTACCAAGATTGTTGCTTAGTTAAGCCTGCAACATCAGTACGTAACACCACGGGTAAAATATCGGTTTGGGTGCGCAAGGCAATATTGGCCGCGCCACGCGCAAAGGGGTTAACAATATTACCGGTTAAAGTACGGGTACCCTCGGGGAAAATAATCAAATTAGTATCGGTACGCAGCACTTGCTGGCAGTCATGTAAAAGCCAGTCTGCGCCGCGATTAGGGATATAACCTGCACTGGCGAGTACGCCGCGAATAAACGGATTACGCCATAAGCTTTGTTTTACAATACAGCCCGCATTCGGCATAAGACTAATCAATACCACCACGTCCACTAATGTCGGATGATTAGCGATGACCACTTTTCCTTTAGTTTGCTGTAGTGCCTCAATATTTTTGGTGCTCACAGCTATTACTCCAGCAAAACTGAGCATGGCAACAAATGCTTTAAACATCCAACTGACGGCTTTTTGGGCCCGAGCTACGCGCACTGTTTTCTCGCCAGGCCAAAATCGTAATAGCGGTAAAATAGTCAATGAACTCAACAAGCCGCCTAAACCAAAAGCAATATAACAACACACACCACCAACCCAGCGAGGTATATAACGTAAACCGCTGAGTTTTGGCACTGTGGCTTTTTTTTGCACAATAGTGTCAGTATGCTGTCTTGTATGGTGTTGATTAGGCATGATGTTCAAGCGACCAATACCAATGGCACAATTTACCTTGGATATGTTTTGCACTGGCAATATGGTGTATTAACTCGCTCATGCAGATGTTGTTTTGACTGTGATGCTCGAGCGGATGATCGGAGACGCTAAGGGTCATTCGCTGAGCCGAATCGTGTTGTAAAGTGGTGTCTGCAAGCTGATTTTTGGCTTGTGGGGCACTGCTATTAAATGGTGCGAGGTACAAACCTAACGCCAAAGGTAGTTCGACTTCGTGAGTAAACTCACTGTATACCGGTGGAACCGGGTCATCACCAAATACAACCAATACAGGTTGTGGCGATTGCGCTAATTGCGCGTAGGCTTCAATAAGTGCCTGAGTGAGAGTTTGTTCACCAGCGGCAATCGATGTAGACGAAGCGGTATTGTTATTAACAATACCGAAAATGCCACTGGCAGTATTGTGCACTGATTGACTAAAAGCCATTGGCGATAACGCTTGTTGTTGGGTGATATCTTTGAGTAAGCCCAAGGTGCGCGTGAGCTCTCCATGGCGAGATGAAAAAATACTGCGGCAATTATTCTCAGGTTGGCATTGGTAGGCGGCCGTGAGCATCATTTTAGTTAAGCGACTAAAGCGACGGCGTTGCATGGCAGGAATGTGAGCCAATGGCGGTGAGTCTGGCTTAGGCGCCAAATTGCCATTAGGCTGTTGCCATTGTAGCCAACTTTCAGGTGTCTGAAAGTCCGGCGACCATGCGCCCCATGATAGAAGCTCAAATTCTAAATGCACTACATTCCCTCTATAATTGCCTAGCTATCCTTATCTAATTGTTAACAATTATCATCTACATAATGACGATTCGTTAACCTTGCCAATTGTACACCGAAGTGAATGTCGATAAGAAGCCGTGTGGACGAAAAAGCCTAATAGCTGAGGGTTAATTCAACAAAGTGACTATTAAATAAAAAAGCGCGACGGTAAACGTCGCGCTGATTGCTGTTAGCTTAATAAAATAGCTTTACCGTTTGATGTAAAGCTTATTTGTTCGCAAAGCTTTGCTGCAATTTTTTGACAGCTTCTTTAATTTTTCGAGTGTTGTCTGGCCCCATACGGATCAACAACTTTTGGGCATTAGGTAATGCTTCAAGGTTAGGATCGACATATTTATAGTTAACACTGATTGACGATAACTCAATAGGGTCTTCAATAATGGGCGCGCTAGCAACCATGCTAAAAGCCTGTTGCATACGCTTATCAAAATCAATATCACTGTAACCAAGTTCAGTAAAGGCTTCGGCAAATAGTGGTTTTAACTCAGTGTAAGTCGCGACTAAATCTTTATCGCTCAAGCCTGCTATAAAATTGGCATACAAATCATATCGATGATAACCATCTGGATTAAGATATGTTTTGTTGGTTATTTCACTCACGGTAAATTGCGTGTCAGGGCCTTTTAACGGGCTAGCTTTACGCACAATATCGCCTTGGGCTAGGTTATCGACAAACACCACAAATTGGCGGGCAATGTCTTTTTTCAAGATCATCGGCGCTATTTTCATACCGTTGGCTATAGCTAATGTTTTTGCTTCAACAAAATCATCAGACTCAGCTAATGCAGGAAGTGGTTCTGCAACTACAGCTTCCGTAGCTGTCTCGGATTCGCCAGTGGGGACTACATCATCTGTTGTGGTAACGTTTTGCGGTTCTTCAATAGGCGTTTGCTCTATTGGCGTCTCTGGAACTGACTCTGGCAGCTCAACTGGAGTGATAACAACTGGTTCAAATTCTTCAGCGTCATCACTGGTAAAATAGAAATAACTGCTTGCGCCTAAGAGGGCTATTACCGCGATAGCGATTAATAACATGTTAGACCCTGGTTTTTCAGCGGCTTGTGGGGTAATTCGGTCTTCTTCATTAACTTGCATTTCAATTCCTTGGGGTTATTGCTAATCGATACTAATATCTTGGTGGAGTCGAAAAATTCTGCTACATCCATTCTGCAATATTCAGCAGACTTGTCTAGTGATAACTGATGATAATGAACAATATATTAAGATCTATTTAAGCTTGGACATATTGCTGTCTATCACCTATCCAGCGTTGAATGATAGCATCTACGTTTTGAGGCACTTGCTGGTAAACGTGTGATGCCAATTTTTGGGTTGGTGCAATTAAATGTTGATCACGGATAAGATCAGCGATTTTAAGATCTGCCAAACCGGTTTGCTTGGTGCCAAGCACTTCGCCTGGTCCTCTAATTTCTAAGTCTTTCTGAGCAATTACAAAGCCATCATTGCTGTTGCGCAGCACACCTAAACGTTTTGTGGCAGTTTGTGACAATGGCGCTTTATAAAGTAATACACAATGGCTCGCAACAGCACCTCGGCCGACTCGGCCTCTTAATTGGTGCAACTGTGCAAGGCCTAATCGTTCAGGGTTTTCGATTATCATTAAACTGGCATTGGGTACGTCTACACCGACTTCTATGACGGTAGTCGCGACTAATAAGTTCAACTCTCCCGCTTTAAATTGCGCCATAATCGTCTGTTTTTCAGCACTTTTCATTCGCCCATGGATTAAGCCAATTTTGAGCTCGGGTAGTGCTATGGTGAGTTCTGCTGCTGTGTCTTCAGCAGCTTGGCATTCAAGCACCTCAGATTCTTCAATTAAGGTACATACCCAATAAGCTTGGCGATTATCATGTAAAGCTGATTGTTTAACTCGCTCAATAACTTGCTCACGACGGGTATCGGCAATCGCAACCGTTGTGACCGGTGTACGTCCTGGAGGAAGCTCGTCAATGACAGAGGTGTCTAAATCGGCATAAGCTGTCATGGCTAAAGTTCGTGGGATAGGAGTGGCTGTCATGATTAACTGGTGTGGATGAAAACCTTGGCTGACGCCTTTTTCTCGTAACCCTAAGCGTTGATGAACACCAAAACGATGTTGTTCGTCAATAATGATTAAAGCCAGCTTGTTAAACACTACCGCCTGTTGAAATATCGCATGAGTACCAATGACCATTTGTGCTGCGCCAGAAGCGATATCTTCGAGTGATTGAACTCGCGCTTTGCCTTTTAGTTTACCAGCCAGCCAGCCGACTTTTAGCCCAAGTGGTTCAAACCAAGTAGCAAAATTAGCTGCGTGCTGTTCAGCCAATAATTCAGTAGGGGCCATCATGGCTACTTGGTAACCGTTTTCAATAGCTTGTAATGCCGCCAGTGCCGCCACCAAGGTTTTACCTGAACCTACGTCGCCTTGAACTAAACGCATCATTGGGGTTGGATGCTGAAGATCTTGGTTGATTTCGGCTACAACTCTTTGTTGTGCTCCCGTTGGCTTAAAGGGCAGTTGCGCTAAAAAAGGGCTTAACAATTGTCCTGTAGCAGGCATTGGCACTGCGGCATCTTGATTACTGCGCTGGCGCAGTTGCAACATGCTCAAATTATGAGCCAGCAGTTCTTCTTGGATTAATCTTTGCTGTGCAGGGTGTTGACCTTGCTCTAATTCAAAAGGAGACACCGAGCTATGGGGACGGTGCAAAATATGCAGCGCATCACGCAGGCTAATATTGTTTGGTTGTAATGCACTGGGAAGTAACTCGGGTAATCCACCTTGGTCTAACATTGCCAAGGCTTGCTCGGTCAATTTTATCCAACTGGCTTGTTTTACCCCTTCTGTTGTCGGGTAAATAGGCGTCAGCGTGTCGCTTAATGTGACGGATTCACCAGGATGAATAATTTGATATTCCGGGTGAACAATTTCTTTATGATGATTGCCGCGGCGTATTTCACCGTAAGCCCGAATGCTGGCTCCATTTTCCATGGCGTTACGTTGTGCCATAGAAAAATTAAAAAATCGCAGGCTCATCATTCCGCTGTGATCGTGCACATTACACACTAACATGCGCCGCCGACCTTGCATGATTTGAGTCGACTGAATTTCTGCTTCGATGGTGCCATAACTGCCAGGAGGTAATGCGGCAATAGGATGGATTTGCGTCCGGTCTTCATAACGCAGCGGTAAATGAAACAGTACGTCTTGTACTGTTTTAATACCTAACTTAGCCAGTTTTTCCGCAACCTTTTTAGCAACGCCTTTAAGGTCGGTGATCGGAACAAGATCCAGTCGTAGCAAATTGTGCTCACCTAAATTGATTGTCAAAGATGTAAAAACCATAGTGATTTCAAGCTATCAATCTCAAATCACTGTAATTATATACAGATGTTTAAGGTATCTTAGCAGACTTTGAATACAAGGCAATATTAAGCCACTAATTACAACCAACCCTTTTGCTTGGCTATTCTGGCTGCATCAATTCGGTTACTGGCATTGAGTTTACTAATGGCTTCTGACAAATAGTTTCGTACAGTGCCTTCTGCAATAAACAACTGACTGGCAATATCGCTAGTTGATAAGCCTTCGCTTGCTAGGCGCAATGCACGTCTTTCTTTGTCGTTGAGAGGATCTATTTCACCAATAGCGGTGAAGGCTAATTCTGGATCGATAACTCGTTTACCCGCCATCACTTGTTTAATCGCATTAATTAAGTCTTCAGACGGTGCGTCTTTTAATAAAAAACCACCGACACCGTATTCTAATGCTCGTTTGATATAACCGGCTCGGCCAAAGGTGGTCAAAATAATCACTTTGGTCTGGCTGCGCTGTTGTTGTAACCATTGGCTCAGCTCTAAACCTGACTTACCCGGCATTTCAATGTCGGTGAGTAACAGGTCAAATGAATTTGTTTTAAGTTGTTGCATCGCTTTATCGCCGTCTTCGACTTCGACAATCTCTATTTCATTTAGGCTATCACACGCTAATGTGAGCAACGCGGCGAGGGCGCCTCTTACCATAGCTTGATCTTCGGCTAATAGAATTTTCATCTAACGGACTCACTTAGTGGCAATTGGATACTCACTTTATAATGGGGAATTAATTGATAGTCGATTGTGCCATGTAACAAGGTTACTCGCTCTTGAATGCCTGTTAATCCATTGCCTTTGGTGATGTTTTTAACCGGCACATTCTCGATAAAGTTGAGTTTGAGCCAGTCTTGACTTGTTTCAATACACAAGGTGCACTGTGTCGCTTGGCTGTGTTTTATGGTGTTATTAATCAACTCAGTTAGCAGCAAGCTGATTTGCGATTCCATGAGTTCACTGAGTTTAGGGAATGCGCCCTCTATGCTGACAGCAATAGCGTTATCTCTTAACGTATTGGCTAAGGTATTTAACGTTTGGGTTAACCCTTGATGTTTATAGCCCGATACCGTGTGGCGGATTTGGCTTAAGCAGTCTCGAGTTATCACGCTCACTTGATGAATTTGCTGCTGCGCTTGGTCGACTTTACCTGAGGCAATGAGCTTGTCTGCCAGTTCCGCTTTTAAGGCGATTGCGGCTAAGTGATGTCCCATTACATCATGTAAATCGCGACCAATACGCTCGCGCTCTAATGCGGTAGCTAAATTGGCGACTTCATCTTTTGATTGTTGCTGCTGGCGTTTGATGCGTTGGCGGTTTTGTTCAATTATCCCAAACACTCCCACCCCTAAGCAAATTCCCATACCATAAAAAGTAAAAAAATAGCCTGTGTAATCCATGCTGATATCGATGACTAAAAGCAAAATACTCAGTCCGATAAAACTCAATATGGCAGTACGAAGTGAGTAGAAAAAACCAATAAAGAAACAGCAAAAGCTGAACAGTGATATTGCACCACTGCTAACAAATGATGAGGCTATTGCTGTGACAAACATTAACCCAATAGGTTTGAGAGCTTGCTCTTTGCGACTGTTATAAGCCCAGAAATAGCCAATAATAAAGGGCACTAATAATCCGATCGCGATCGAAATCTTTAACCATTGACCGGCCATAAAATACAAGGGAATAAAATAAAAACCTAAGTTTATGAGGTAAACCCAAGCGGTTCTTTGCTCGTAACTTTTTTCATTATTAGATGATAAACAAGATGTCATAGTGCCTCCTAGCGCAGTTAATCATAGAGTAACTGCGCGCTAACTCAAACCTATGCGAGTAATAATAAACTGGTCGATTACTGCTTTACTGTTTGTTGGTTTAACAGATATGTTGCCCAACCATACTGAGGGTCAACCTCAATGGCGGTTTGCCAATCTTGTAAAGCCCCTTTTAAGTCGCCTTGTTCCTGTTTCGCTAGACCGCGCCAAGTATAGGCTTCTGCATGTCCCCAACAGATTTCGTTACAAGGCTGCTCAAATTGACTAATTGCTTGGGTTGCTAATGCTTGCGACTTGTCGAGGCCGCCACCAAATACACTAGGGGTATAAAATGCATTAATTGCTCGCACTAAGCTGACTCGTGGATTGTTAGGTTCGAGATCGGTTGCTTGTTGCAGTAATTGTGCCGTTTTCATTCCGAATACAGCACCTTTGCTATTATCAAACGAGATTTGCATTCCGTATACCGCAGCAAGTAGCGCTTGTGGGTCTGCAGATGGGTCTTGGTCTAAAAGAGATTCTAGTGTTTGCTGAGCATCGTTTAATGAATCTGTAGCGAGTTGACGTTGACCCATTATGTTGGCAGTAATGGCTAGACGATAATCAGCATAGGCTTTTTCATAATCAATAGCCTGTTCACTGTATTGGCTGAGTTCATTGATGTTCATGGTGTTGGCAGCAGCATCAATATCGCTAATGTTAGCAAAGCTAGCTTGGCTGACTAAGGTTAAGCTGGTGATCAGTAGTAAGGTTTTCATGGTTATCTCCATTTACGTTTCCCCCAATCAAGATGTTGTTGGGATAGGTGTAGTATGGCGATAGGCGGGGGTTATTCTTAGACACAAAGGTCATCAATTGAAGATGACAAATGTCATGTATTGTCAGGATCTCGTATTAAATATGAGTATAGGCTTACAAAGTGTTATGAAAAGACCGAATGAATATTCGGCCTTTAGTATGAGTAATATTGTCGATAACTTAAACCACTTGCATCACCAAGTAACTGGTGTAGCCAAGGTAACCAGCTAACAGAACACTACCTTCACGACGACCAATACGTAAGCCACTCCAAGCAAACGGTAATACCATGAACGCGAAGATCAACATGGCGATAAAATCGATTTCGTTAAATCCGGCTGCGGAAACAGGGTGGATTAATGCTGTTGCGCCTAAAATACCGAGTACGTTGAAAATATTTGAACCTACAACGTTACCGATGGCAATGTCGCTTTGCCCTTTAAGAGCTGCCATCACCGAGGTGACAAGCTCTGGCATACTGGTGCCAATAGCCACAATGGTTAAGCCGATAATGACTTCGCTAATGCCAAACTGTTTGGCTAAATCGACTGCACCATCAACAAATAATATGCCACCACCAACTAACATCGCGATACCTGCAATAATTAATGCGATGGATAAGCCAGGGTGCTGCGGGCTGGCATCAACATCCAGGTCTTCTGGATTATTTTTGGCACTGACATAACTAAAAACTAAATAGCCAACAAGCGCGCTGAATAAAATGGCACCGTCGATAAAGCTCACTTCACCATCAAGCAGCAAAAACCACATTAATACCGAAGCAGCAATCATGATAGGGATGTCGCGTTTCACCATTTGAGATTGCACTGTAATAGGGCGAATAAGAGCGGTGATAGCTAGAATTAAACCAATGTTGACAATGTTGGAGCCGACGACATTACCTAAGGCTATACCTGGATTACCTGCTAATGCTGATTTAACACTAACGGCTAATTCAGGGGCGCTGGTACCAAATGCCACAATGGTTAAGCCAATAATAAGTGGGGCAATGCCCAAACGCAGCGCTACGGCACTGGCTCCGCGCACAAGTGCTTCGGCGCCAATGGTTAAAATAATAAAACCGCCGATAATGGATAACGCAATGAACATTCGAGTTTCTGCCTAATAAATGGTGCGCAAAGTTATTGTTAACGTTGCATAGTTGATGGCGCGTATATTGACAGAATATGTCAAAAAAATACACGCTGTTAGCGTGTATTTTTTTCGAGTAAAACAGCAAATATAAATTATTAATTACAACTCGTCTTCCCAGCGTACTTTAGCGCCGCGAACACCGTCTACTTTGGCGGTAAAAGCTTTTTCCAGTACATGACGTTTAATTTTTAACGTCGGAGTTAACACATCATTCTCAATGGTCCACTCATCATTGACGACGATGATGGCATCAACATGTTCGTGTGACTCTAAATGTGGATTAACACCATCGAGAGTCTCTTTTAATGATGTTCTTACTTCTTCGCGTGGTTGAAGTTTTGAACCTTCTGAAAGCTGCACTAACGCGATGGGATGTGGTAAACCTGAACCGATTACACAAATTAAATCTACATGAGTGTCTTGAGCCAATTTACGTTCAATCGGCACTGGAGCAACATACTTACCTTTTGAGGTTTTGAAGTTGTCTTTAACGCGTCCGGTAATGTCGATGTAACCGTCTGCGTCAATTTCACACAAATCGCCAGTGTGGAAAAACCCATCTTCAGTAAATGCAGCTGCTGTGGCTTCGTCTTGTAAGTAATAGCCACTCATCAAGCCTGGGCTTTTAACTAACAATTCACCTGCTTCAGTTTGACGAACTAAACAGCCTTCAACTGGACGGCCAACTGTGCCTATCTTCTTGGCATTGAATGGGTAGTTGATTATCGAGTAAGCACAGTTTTCTGTCATGCCCCATGCTTCACAAATATCAATGCCAATATTGTTATACCATTCAATCAAAGATGGTGGGATTGGTGCAGAGCCAGAACCGTTTAAACGAGATTGATCGAGTCCTAAACCGCTCTTAATTTTACGCTTAACAATAGTGCTAATTATAGGTAACTTGAGTAAGGTTTTGAGTTTTTTCTCACCAATTTTGTTGATGATATTTAATTGGAATACTGTCCATAAACGCGGTACCGAGAAAAACACCGTTGGGCGACAGCGTTGAATATCATCAACAAATGAATCGAGGCTTTCCACAAAAGAAACCGTTGCCCCAGAGTAAAATGACGAACCTTCAATGGCCACACGTTCGGTAATGTGTGCCAGAGGTAAGTATGATAATAATCGATCTGTAGTATTAGTTTGTAAGTCACGAATAACCGCTTCACACGCCCAACCATAGCTGGTAAAGGTTTGAATCGCACCTTTAGGCTTGCCGGTTGAACCGGAGGTGTAAATCAGGGTCATGACTTGATCTGTAGTTGGGAACTGCTCATCAACAAGCGGTTGTCCCAACTTCAATAGCTGTTCCCAATGGTACTGGGCTGGCATAGTGTCATAAGGCATGGCTAAACGGAGAATTTCACCGCCAACAGCGGCTTCTTGTTCAGCCCAATGATCGAGTTTACCGGTAAAAATGGCTTTAGCGCCGCTATGTTCAAGTACATAGCGAATAGTTTCTGCATTCGCGGTTGGATAAACAGGTACACTAATGTAACCACCGTACATTAATGCTAAATCAACAATAAACCACTCGGCACAGTTTTTCGACAATACAGCAATTTTGTCGCCACGCTCTAAACCTAAATGACGCAGTGAACCTGCGATTTGTTGCATCTTCTGCTGCACTTCACGCCATGTGAAATCAACATATTTACCGCCAATTGGCTGGCGCAGGTAAACTTTGTCACCTTGCGTATCTACCCAATGAGACAACATCTCAACAGGAGTTTTAATTAAATTTTCCATCGACGCTTCCATGTTCTTTATTGTTATTGTGGGTCTAATACCTATCGTATTACGTAAACTTAGTATGGCCATTTTTGTGCGCTGGCGCAAACAATTGCACAGTATGTGTGCTAAGTAACACAATCAACACGTTAGCAGAATTTACTGAATAAACAATAGATATTGAGCAAATACTCTACTATTGGGAAACCACAGGCAATAAAAAAGGCACCCTAGGCGCCTTAAGAAAATATCGTACAGCTGTACTTATATTTCCATGATTCCGTCCATTTCAACCAATGATCCTTTTGGTAACTCTTTGACACCAATGGCGGCACGAGCAGGGTAAGGTTGTTGGAAATAACGGCTCATTATTTCGTTTACAGTGGCAAAATGCGATAAATCGGTCAGGAAGATATTGAGTTTAACGATGTCACTCATTCTTCCGCCAGCAGCTTCACATACCGCGGTTAAATTTTCGAACACTTGTACGACTTGTTCTGCAAAATCATCGCTTACCATGGTCATGGTTTTTGGATCTAACGGAATTTGACCTGAAAGATAAACGGTACTACCGACTTTAACTGCTTGTGAGTAAGTGCCAATAGCTTGTGGAGCTTTGTCGGTTGCGATGATAATTTTTTCAGCCATAGTGTGTGCTCTCTTTATTGTTATCAGTGACTAGCGGTTACGCGATGTGCGTAATACTTCAGGTAAAACACGTATTCTGCGCATAACGTTTGCAAGATGAACACGATCTTTAACTGAAATACGTAAATTAATCAAATACACACGGCCATCACGTTCTTCGGTACTGAGATTGTGAATATTAGATCCAGCAGATGCGATGATAGACGTGATTTTAGCTAACGCACCCTGATGGTTTACAATTTCAACCCGTAGATTTGCTTGGTATTCTGCGCCTTCTACGTTGTCCCAGTGTACTGAAATATACTTATCAGGCTCGCCTTGATAGCCGCGAATATTGGCACAACTTTCCATGTGCACTACCAGGCCTTTGCCTGGGCTTACATGGGCGATGACAGCATCGCCAGGGATTGGGCGACAACAATTGGCGTAAGTGACCAACATACCTTCAGCACCACGAATTGGCATTTGTGGTTTTTCTTTATTGCTATCTTGCGAATCAAACTGCTCACCTACCAAGCGCTGGGCAATCACAATGCTCATGGCATTGCCTAAGCCAATATCTGCTAGCAGCGAGTCTAAAGATGTGTGTTTGGTTTCTTTGATCACTTTCTCAAGTAATTCGGCAGGAATGGTTTCAAGCTTTGTATCACCTAAGGCATGGTTTAATAAACGCTTACCTAATGCGATAGCGTTATCGCCTTTAAGACTCTTTAATACCTGACGAATTTTACCACGAGCTTTACCCGTTACGACAAAGTTTAACCATGCTGCATTAGGACGAGCACCTTTTGCGGTAATAATTTCAACTGTTTGCCCAGAAATTAATGGTTGGCTCAACGGGTATGCTTGACGATTAACGCGTGCGCCAACACAGGTATTGCCCACATCAGTATGTACTTCGTAGGCAAAATCGACGGCAGTGGCATTGACCGGTAATTCTAAGATGCGACCTTCTGGCGTAAATACGTAGATTTCTTCAGGGAATAATTCAGTTTTAACGTTTTCAACAAATTCAAATGAGCTGCTTGCACTTTGCTGTAACTCAAGCAAACTTTGCATCCATTTATGAGCACGAACTTGAGAAGTGCTTTGTTGAGCCGTATCGGTATTGTTTTTATACATCCAATGCGCAGCAACACCTTTGTCGGCCATTTGATCCATTTCTTCAGTGCGAATTTGCACTTCAACAGGAACCGCATGAGGGCCAAATAATGATGTGTGTAATGATTGATAACCGTTGGCTTTGGGAATAGCGATATAATCTTTAAAACGTCCTGGTCGCGGCTTGTATAATCCGTGCATAGCGCCGAGCACGCGATAGCAGGTATCAATAGAGTCAACGATAACTCGGAACGCATAGATATCCATGACCTCTTGAAATTGCAGTTCTTTACTGCGCATTTTTCGATAAATCGAATAGAGGTTTTTTTCACGACCTTTGACTTTAGTGGGGATCCCAGCTTCTTCAAGGCGTGTTTCAATGGCTACTTCAATACTGTTAATTAATTCTTTACGATTACCACGAGCTGCTTTGACAACATCACGTATCACTCTATGTCGCATAGGGTAATAGGCTTGAAAACCTAAGTCTTCAAGTTCGATTTTGATATTGTGAATACCTAATCGGTTAGCAATTGGGGCGTAGATTTCTAGGGTTTCGCGAGCAATACGACGACGTTTATCAGGGCGAAGTGAGCCCAGTGTGCGCATGTTGTGAGTTCGGTCAGCCAACTTGATGAGGATAACTCGAATATCTTGAGTCATTGCCATCATCATTTTACGGAAATTTTCCGCTTGGGCTTCTTTTCTATCACGAAACTTGATTTTATCAAGTTTTGAAACACCTTCCACCAGTTCTGCAACCGCCACCCCAAATAACTCTGTGAGTTCTTCTTTGGTGACAGGAGTATCTTCGATGGTGTCATGAAGCAAGGCAGCCATAAGCGACTCGTGATCGAGACGCATGTCTGCCAAGATGCGGCTAACCGCAACCGGATGGGTAATGTAAGGCTCGCCACTTGTGCGCATTTGCCCTTCGTGGGCATCACGCGCAACCAAATAGGCCTGCTTGAGTAATTCTACTTGATCCGGCTCTAAATAGCTGGATGCTGACTCTTTTAGACCTTCAAACAGATACAAGTGGCGCTACTCCTTATAAAACGCGGCCTTCTGCAATGGCTGCGACAGCGGCAATTTCAGCAGCTTCACGTTCACGAACAGTTTGGCGCTCATCAGCATCTAAAGTGTTTGAGGTGACTAAACCTAATTCGATTTCACGTAAAGCGACAACCGTTGGTTTATCATTCATCTCATCAACCATAGGTTCTTTACCTTGGACGGCGATTTGGCGTGCACGACGCGCTGCAACCAGGATCATATCAAAACGGTTGCCGATTTTATTTACGGCGTCTTCTACAGTTACGCGAGCCATGTGTTGAAACTCCAGTGTTATCTATGGGAAAAAATGACGCAAAATTGTACACTATGACAATTAATCTGCCAAGAGATCAACAATCATATCATTTTGCGCATGCTGCTGACTAGCACAGGTTAGCCTTTGACTGCGAATAATGGCGCTTAAATCGGCTAGCGCGTTATCAAAATCATCATTTACAATTATAAATTCGTATTGAGCATAATGTGACATTTCCGAAACTGCTTGTGCCATGCGCGAATCAATCACTTGCTGACTATCCTGACCTCGGCCAGTTAAACGACGTTCAAGCTCAGCTTTAGACGGCGGTAAAATAAACACTCCAATAGCCGTTGTCATTAATTTTTTTACTTGTTCTGCGCCCTGCCAATCAATATCAAGAAATACATCGATGCCTTTATCTAAGGTTTGTTCGATGACGAGCTTGGAAGTGCCATAAAAATTGCCAAAAACTTCGGCCCATTCAATAAAGGCATTTTGGGCAATTAGTGCTTTAAATTGTTCAACAGTAATAAAATGATAATGTTGGCCATCGACTTCGCCTGGACGAGGTTTGCGGGTCGTATGTGACACTGAAACCTGTTTATCGCTGGGTTTATCTTTTAATAGTGCTGATATAAGTGATGATTTACCTGCGCCACTAGGGGCTGACACAATAAAAAGATTTCCACGAGTGCTCATAAAAAGGGTTTCTCATCCTATTCTTCATTAAGAAAGCTTAATATTATACTCGTTAACTGAGGGGTTATGCTAGCGCAATGATAGATATTGGTGTTAGGTCTAAAATGCTCAAATAGCTATTAGATTAATGAAATCAACTCTTGGATTAATAAAAAGTACCTTACGCAATAATGAATAAAAAAGTAACGCAAAAGCTAGGTTGGGTATGGCTTTATAAGATAAATTCTGTAGGCTTTGCGCTATTAATAGCGGGTGTCGATTTTGATGATGAAAACAATCCATTTGTGTTGTAATAATGCACGATAATCACCGACTCATTCTGTTATGTAGCTAGCTGTTTTTTGATTTTTTTGTAAATGAATAGGAATGATTGATGTCTGTAAAAACCCTACTGTGCCGAGATGGTCGTGACACAGGCTTAAGGTTAATGGGAATTATTTTAGCTGCATTTTTGTTGCTAATAGTCGCTGCTGTTGTATTTCCGGCAAGTGTAATTAATTGGATTGTGACGCTAGCAGTAATGCCTGTCGTGGGTTTGTCGGCTGTTCGTCGCTTAAATGATGCCAATAAGTCGATTAAATTGGCTGCGATTTGTGTTGTTCCTATATTGATTTTTGGCATATTGAGCTACTTTATGGCGCCTTTTGGCGCACTAGCAGGAGTGTTTTTGTTTGGCCTGGCTTGTGGTGGCTATCTAGCATTCTTACCAGCTAAAAATTCTATTACCTATGTGCAAGGATATTATGGACCAAGCATGGTACCAATATCCATTTCGGGCTCGGTTTATCATCGACAAGAACCGGTAATGAAAGGGCAGGTTATGCCTGCTCATGATCAGCCTGAGAACACTTTCCCATCGATAGAGTCGGCTGATGAAGTCGTCCTTACAGGTTCAACTCATTCGAATTCTGCAGAGAGATACAAGCAGCAATTTAATGATGATGTGGAGCCGCAAACAAGTTTCGAGCAAGCTGGCATACATATGGAGCAAGAGTTTGATACGGCAACAGAATATGATCCGGTCAATTCATTTTCGACGTCGTCTGAACCTAGTCATCAGCCTCTTTATGTAGATCAAGATGCGTTGCAATCAGGGTCTATTACTGAACTTGCAAAATCTTGGCTGAATGTGGCTAAGTTACACCAAACAAAGCTGATTTTAATCGGTAAAATCACTGCGGCTATTATTGCCGTTGGTATAGTGGTGTATTTGGTTTTTGCTTTAATTAGTGCATTTTCTGGCGACGGCACAGAACAAACTGAGCATGTTGATAATATGACCAATCAACAACACGCCAGCATTCGACAAATGGTCAAACTACCTGATGGATTTTGGCTCGCTTTAGAGGGGGAAATCCTCATAGTGCGCTGGCTAGGTGAAAATGGCGATAAACAAAATTTATGGCGTTTAGCGACAGCAATAGGCGATAAAACCTGTGCCAACCTTGAATTTAATGACGGCAGCCGTTACCGACCAATAACGGTTGATTTACTAGACGATGGTGCCAGCGAAGCTAGATTTACTCCACTGGATAAAGATGCCATTGTTAATCATGTAGCACTTAGAGGTAACTTTAAGTTGTGTGGTTATGAATTTAGTTTAAAGGGCAGCCAAGCAACATTAATGCAAAACCCTCAATTTGAAATGATACTAAGCCAGTAACCATTAGCCAGATAACCAAACAGAAGAAAATGTTGGTTATCTCTGGCTTTGATGAACATGATTTGGAGTTTTTGATTGGTCAATTTTATCCGTAAAAATGTATTACCTCAGTTTGGTTTTAGTAGTGAGCATAGTACGCTTTATCCATTGGGTAATGGCCATATTAATCAAACCTTCTTGGTGAGTGATAAATCAAAATCGTTGGTGTTGCAGCGTATTAATACCCAAATATTTACCGAACCTAAAGTGGTCATTCAAAATGCTGCCAATATTAGCCAGCACTTAGTGATTAAACGCCAACAGCAGTATTATCCATTACAAGTTGTTAGCCCAGTAGCCACTGTAGCTGGTGCACTTTACTTGGATTTAGGCGAACAAGGCTTTTGGCGAGCAATAGATTACTTACCTCATAGCACTACAATTGAAGTGGTTGATACACTAAATCAAGCTAAGTTGGCGGCTGAGGCGTTTGGGCATTTTGCTGAAGCGTTAAGTGATTTGAACCCTAGTTGCATTGCCGATGTTATCCCTAACTTTTTGAATTTACCTCAACGAATGGCTCAATTGCGTGAGGCAAAGGCTGGTGACACTCATAATCGATTCAGTCATTGTAAAGATTGGGTCGGTTTGTGTTTGTCACAAACAGATTTATTGGCAACCTTGGTACAATACGAAGCCGAATTACCGATTCGAATATGTCATAACGATACAAAAATCAATAATATGCTATTTGATAACCGAGACATGTCCAGCATGGCAATTATTGACTTAGATACCTGCATGAAAGGATATTTGATGTATGATTTTGGTGATATGGTACGCGCTTTTTGCTCTCCAGAGACAGAAGATTCAACCAATTTAACCAATGTATATGCCCGACCTGAGATTGTTATTGCAGCAGCAACATCGTACATAGAATCTCTAGGTGACATTATTACTCCGCTAGAAAAACGCAGTTTATGGCTAGGGACTAAAGTGATGCCATTAATGCTTGGTGTACGCTTTTTAACTGATTATTTAAATGGTGATACTTATTTCGGGGTTAAGTATCAAACTCACAATCTTGATCGCGCTATAAATCAGTTAACTATTTATCAAAGTCTACTGCAGCAAGAAGCGCAGTTAATGCCATTATTTAACGCGTAGTCACCACCGTTAACTAACGTCAGCTTGGGATCATAACGATTGTGATAAATAACAGAACAAAGAGCTGTTTAATCATTGGACGGTATTGTTAACTGATGTTAGTTATTTATTTAAACAAAATAAGGACTTCATAGATGTCGAATTTGCTCAATAAATATAAATGGATTTTATTTGATGCCGATGAAACGCTATTTCATTTCGATGCTTTTGCTGGATTGAAATTAATGTTTTCGCGCTTTGAAGTTGATTTTAATATTGATGACTTTACTGTTTATCAGCAAGTGAATAAACCATTGTGGGTCGAGTATCAAAACGGTTTAATTAGTGCTACGCATTTACAACATACCCGCTTCCATCACTGGGCGAACAAATTGTCTGTTACTCCACAGCATTTAAACAGTCAGTTTCTTGCGGCTATGGCCGATATTTGTTTGCCATTGCCTGGTGCCCGGGAACTGATTGATTCTCTAAGCGGTAAAGTTAACCTTGGGATTATTACCAATGGTTTTACTGAGTTGCAAAATATCCGTTTGAGCCGTACTGGCTTTCAAGATGCTTTCAATCCGGTGGTTATTTCTGAACAACTAGGTATAGCAAAGCCAGATGTTGCTATTTTTCATCACGCTTTTAGCTTAATGGGAGAGCCTGAGAAGCATCAAGTACTTATGGTTGGCGATAACTTACATTCTGATATATTAGGCGGTATCAATGCAGGTATCGACACTTGTTGGTTAAATCATTATGACGAACCCATAAGTGATGATATTGCTCCAAGCTATCAGGTTGGTAATTTAACTGAGCTGCATCAATTACTGATGCCAAACACAGTGGTCTAAGATTAAATAAGCCATAAAATCAGTAATAAAAAAGCCATTCAGTCGAATGGCTTTTTTAATCAATTTATTTTAAACCCTATTATTGAAATAAATCTTCAGCAACATTGTCGATAAAAATATCGCCATTTTGCTGTGTTTCAGTAACATATTCTTTGGGTTCTGTACCTTCAACAAAATACTCAAACTCGGTAGTGTGGTCTGTCTTGCGAGTCAATTTTCCAGTGGCTAAATCAATACGCGCAGATACAATTCCTTTTGGCGGGATAACTGAAGCTTCAGGGATGCCAGACAGAGCTTTATTCATATAGTCATTCCAACCAGGACCTGCCGTTTTAGCACCCGCCTCAGCACCTGATATTTGATCTGGTTCGCCGTTAGCTCTCCAGCTTGAGCGTCCTAGTTGACGTCCATGGTCATCAAAGCCAACCCAGAACGTTGCTGTAAGTTTAGGGCTAAAACCACTGAACCAAGTATCTCGAGATTCGTTAGTTGTACCTGTTTTACCCGCAATATCATGACGTCTAATTAATTTTGATGCTCGCCAAGCGGTACCATTCCAACCAGTACCTTTGCTCCAATCGCCGCCGCCCCAAATTACGCTTTTTAGCGCCTCAGTGATCAAAAACGCAGTTTGTTCAGAAACGACTCGTTTAGCAAAGCGGGCTTGTGGATTGCTGCAAATGTTCTGTTCAGCGGTAATGGACGTTGCTTCAACCTCTCCATCTAATGTATCTACTGATGCTTCAGGAGTTTGCTGAGAGAGTTCTTCAGCCATTGTAGAAAATGGATCCTTAAGAACCACATCATCTTTAGCAGAGGGTGCTGGTTTGCTACAGGCGATAGTAGGAATTGTTTGCTCAATCGTGTTGTCGTATGAATCTGTCACGCGATCGATAAAGTATGGTTCAACTAAATAACCGCCATTTGCGAAGCTATTAAATGCAGTAGCAACTTGTAAAGGTGTCACCGAAGGAGAACCTAATGCTAACGATTCATTTCGAGGTAAATCATTCGGGTCAAAACCAAATTGGATTAGTTTTTTGATGGTGTCATCTAAACCGGTGTGACGCATGGCTCTAACAGACATAACGTTAATAGATTGCGCTAAACCAATTCGTAAGCGTGTTGGACCACCATAGATGTCTGGTGAATTTTTAGGCCGCCACGCTGTGCCCTGGCGGGTGTCTGGTTTATTAATCGGAGCGTTATTGATAAGCGTAGCCAATGTGTAGTCTTTTTCTAATGCGGCGGCATAAATAAAAGGCTTAATATTGGAACCTAATTGGCGTTTAGCTTGAGTCACACGATTGAATTGACTTTGACTAAAGCTAAATCCACCGACGAGGGTTTTAATGGCACCGTCATGAGGTTCAAGTGACACTGTCGCACTAGACACTTGCGGTATTTGAGACAACTGCCAATGCTTACCATTATGACGGATCCACACTTGTTGGCCAGCGGTCAATATATCGCTGGCTTGCTTTGGAGGTAAGCTTTGGCGTTTATCGCTTATAAACTTACGAGCCCATTTTAGGCCTTTCCACTCCAGTGTAATCAGTTCGCCCTTGTCATCAATGACTTGTGCTTGCTGGTCTTTTACGCTGATAACAGCTGCCGGCATAATGCCCTGCATTGAAGACGTTCGTTTTAAAATTGCGATGATTTCATCATGTTCTAGCGGAGTATCAGTCCATAATTCAGCGACAGGTCCACGGAAGCCATGTCGTTGGTCGTAAGCAAAAACGTTATCTCTTAAAGACTCCTGCGCCATCAATTGGAGATCGGATGATATCGTGGTGTAGACATTGTAACCGTTAGTATAGGCTGCTTCTTCACCGTATTTCTGGATCATGTAATCACGCGCCATTTCCGAAACATACGGAGCGTATAAATCAATTTCAGCGCCATGGTATTTCGCGGTCGACGGACTACTAATAGCCTCTTGATATTCTGCTTGAGTAATATTGCGTTTCTCTAGCATACGGCTCAATACCCAGTTACGACGAGCTATCGCACGTGATTGGTTTCTGATTGGATTAGCTGCAGACGGAGCTTGCGGTAGGCCAGCTATCATCGCCATTTCTGGCAGTGTCAATTGGCTAAGTTCTTTACCATAATAAACTTGAGCCGCCGCACCGACACCATAAGCGCGATTTCCGAGGAATGAACGATTTAAATAAAGGGCTAAAATTTCCTTTTTCGATAATGCTTTTTCAATTTTTAGCGCAAGAAAGATTTCTTTCACTTTACGAATATATGTTTTTTCGTTAGATAAGAAAAAGCCTCGAGCAACCTGTTGCGTAATTGTACTCGCACCTTGGCTTTTCTTACCTGTTGTGACTAAAATAAGTGCCGCGCGGATAATACCAATCGGATCAATACCGTTATGTTCAAAAAAGCGCGCATCTTCAGTGTCGAGTACCGCATTAATTAACTGAGCTGGCACCTCTTCATACTCGACAGGTATACGACGTTTCTCACCAAATTGAGAAATCAGTTTGCCATCGCGGCTATAAATACGCAGCGGAGTTTGTAATTGGACCGTCTTTAGCGAATTAACATCGGGTAAATCAGGTAGCACATAAAAGTAAGCGGCAGCTATAGCAGCAATGCCAAGTAGTGATAGGCTAAAAAATGCAATTAATAAACGTTTAAACCACTTCACTCGATAATTCCAGAAAATCACAAATAGTAGCGGTAGTATATAAGCGGGAGAGTTTTTGGTGAAGTAAAACATGAAATAACTAAATAGTATTTGTAAAATGCTGAAACATTTTATACAAATACTTATAACGAGTTGATTATGTGCTAATCTCTTAGAAAATAAAAATAGAATTGTGATGACGGACTATGCTTTCTAAATTATGGAAGCGTCAAGCACCTCAGATGGTTGGGATTGATATTGGGTCTCATGAAATAAAAGCCATTTTGTTGAGCAAGACTGCGGATGGATATAAAATTCAAAATCATGCGTCAGTTCCTGTTAGAAAGGGAGCTGTAGTCGATCATGATATTCGTGATACTGAAGCGGTAATTGAGTCACTAAGACAGATTCGGCGGGGTTTACCTAAATCGCTAAAGTTCGCAGCTGTCGCGGTTTCTGGTTCTGCCGTTATGACTAAAGTCATTTATATGGATGCGGCGTTAAATGAAGAGGAAATGGAGGCTCAAATTGAAATTGAAGCTGACAACCTTATTCCTTATTCACTTGATGAAGTCAGCATTGATTTTGAAAGGCTTAATCCGAATATTACCGACCCAACCAAAGTTAACGTATTACTGAGCGCATGCCGCACAGAGAACATTGATTCGCGTGTTGACTCTTTGGATGCTATTGAGCTGGATGTTAAAGTTGTTGATGTGGAAGCTTATGCACTAGGGCGCTCTGCAGAATTAATTTATGCTCAGTTACCTGACGGCGCTAAAGCTAAATCAATCGCCATGGTTGATATTGGTGCCAATATGACCACATTTTCTGTGGTTGAAAATGGTGATACTACCTTTATACGTGAGCAAGCCTTTGGCGGTGAGTTATTTACTCAATCAATTGTGTCATTTTATGGTATGCCCCATGATGAGGCTGAGCGAGCTAAGATTTCTGGACAATTACCGCGTAATTATATGTTCGAAGTTTTATCTCCGTTTCAAATGCAACTGTTACAACAAATTAAACGAACCTTACAAATATATTGTACTGCCAGTGGGCGTGAAAAAGTTGACTATATTGTTTTGTGTGGTGGTACAGCTAAGTTAGAAGGAATGGTTGAATTACTAACAAACGAGTTAGGTACTCATACCATTGTTGCTGATCCTTTTCAGGGGTGTTTGCATGCAGATGATGTTATGAAAGGTCAACTTCAACCGAATATAAGCAAATATATGGTGGCATGTGGTCTTGCGCTAAGGAGTTATGCTCAATGGCGAACATAAACTTATTACCTTGGCGTGAAGAAGCTAGAGAAAAGCAAAAACGCGATTTTATCGGCATTTTAGCGTTAGTTTTTTTAGTCACATCACTCGTTGTATATTTATTTTTGGGTTTTCTAGAGGTTGTCACTGATGATCAGCGTGAGCGTAATGCATATTTGGTCTCAGAAATTACATTACTTGATACCCAGATAGCAGAAATTAGAAAAATTACCGAACGTAAAAAAGATATCGAACGTCGAACTGAGATTATTCTCAATTTACAGCAGTCGCGTAATTTACCTACTCATGTTTTAGATGAATTAGTCCGAATCGTGCCACCTGGTATTTATCTTTCAAGTATAGAGAAAAAAGGTAGCGTGTTATTAATCGAAGGGCGTAGTGAATCAAATAATAACGTCGCGAATATGATGAGAAAGGTTAAAACATCTTCTTATCTTAACGATCCGAGTATGCAATCGATTGTGACCCAAAATGAAGAATTAAGGCAGTTACAGCGGTTTAAATTACGTGTCACTATCCGTGATGATTCACAAGTCACTAATGTTGATCCGAACCAAGGAGCGAGAAAATGAATCTCGACCTAGATCAATTTAACGATATTGATTTTGAAAATATCGGTGGTTGGCCCAAACTGGTAAAAATTGTATTTGCTGTATTTTTGTCTTTGTGTGTTATCGGTGCGAGTTATTATTTATTTATTTCAGATTCTATCGATCAAATGGAAGCTGAACAGCACAAAGAAATTCAATTACGTGAAGATTTTGAAACTAAATATCGTTTAGCAGCTAATCTTAAGCTATACCGTGAACAATTAGACGTGATGGAAGTGCAGTTTGCCGAATTGCTTAAAATGCTACCCTCCGAAAATGAAATGCCTGGTTTATTAGATGATTTAACGTTTGTTGCAACTGACGCAGGCCTCAGAATTAATAGCCTAGATTGGGATGATGAAATCGAACGTGATTTTTATATTGAATTTCCAATAAAAATGTCAGTAGTAGGTGATTACCATCAAATGGGTAATATGGTCAGTGGCGTTGCCAAGTTACCCCGAATTGTCAGTCTGCATGATTTTAGTATCAAGCAGAATGATGCCGGTGGATTATCGATGGATATTCTTGCTAAAACGTATCGTTTTAAAGAAGGGGCTGAATTAACACAACAGGCCAATAAGGGGCAGAAATAATGAAATTTTTGCCTTTATTGTTATCAATGGTGTTTTTATTGAGTGGTTGTATTGGCGAACGCAGCGATTTAGAGCTATTTGTTACTACTACAAAAGCGCAACACGTTGCCCGTATACCACCATTGAAACAAACACCGAAGTTCGAACATTTTGCTTATCAAGCTGAATTAATGCGCAGTCCGTTTGTTCCACCATCAAGGGAATTGACAGAAGAGGTGGTTGATACATCTAGAGATTGTTTACAACCAGACTTGAAACGTCGCAAAGGTCGCTTAGAAACTTATGCATTAGACAATTTAAGAATGCGCGGAACATTGAGTGAAGATAGTACTATATGGGCTTTAGTCGAATCTAGTGATGCCAATGTTTATCGCATGGGTGTAGGTGAGTATTTAGGGCTTTATCATGGCCGAATTGCTAAAGTAACGCCGCAATTTATCGAAATTATAGAATTAATCCCTGATGGTTCAGGTTGTTGGGCAGAAAGATCCAGCAATTTAGAATTATCAGGAAAATAACGTGCGAAGGATGAGAGAATAATGGAATCTTCTGCCGCGATAAAAAAAGCAATAACAAAGTTATTATTTTTTAGAGCGTTTTTAGGCGCAGTATTATTAATGGGTTTAATACCTAGTGCGATAGCTGCTAATCGTCTTATGGACGTCAAATATCATTCAATGGTTGATCACCAATTAGAATTAGAGTTGATTTTTGAATCATCAATCATGTCACCGTCTGTTGATTTATCAGCAGACCCAGCTGAAATTATGTTGAATTTCTCAGACACTATTTCTAATTTAAGTAAAAGTAAAATTCCGGTAAATGCTGTTGGTGTAAAAGAGTTAACCACACAACAACAAGGTGGCGATTTACAAATCATTGTTGCAATGACAAAAGTAAAACCATATCAAGGTAAAATTGTTGGTAATAGTTATCGATTAACTATTAATGATGATGTGTCTGGTCCGGTTGAGGCAAACAATCCATTTGTTAATGGTATTAGCAGTATTGATTTTCGCCGCAATAAAACCGGTGGTGGAGAAATATTATTTAATCTTAGCAATCGTTCTGTAGCAGCGAATGTGGAACAAGTTGGTTCAAAGCTTGAGATAAAACTCTATAACACCGATATTGGTAATGACTTACTTTACGTTATGGACGTACAAGACTTTGCTACACCAGTGAATAGTTTTGAAACTTTTAAAGATGATTTAACTGCCCGTATTTTGGTTGATGTTGACGGCAACTATGACTATAACTATCGCCAAGATGGCAATGTGTTTAAAGTTAGCGTAGATAAAGTTGAGCGTGTCTCTGTAGCTAAAGAGGCTAAAAAATATAATGGCCGTTCATTGTCACTAAACTTCCAAAACATTTCAGTTCGTACTGTGTTGCAAATTATTGCTGATTATAACAACTTTAACCTGGTGACGAGCGATACTGTTGAAGGTGAGATTACCTTACGTTTAGATGATGTGCCTTGGGATCAAGCTTTAGATCTTATCTTGCAAACTAAAGGTCTCGACAAGCGTATTGAAGGTAATATTTTAATGGTGGCACCGAGTGAAGAACTTGCCATTCGCGAAAGCAATGACCTGAAAAATCGCCAAGAAGTAAAAGAATTAGCACCGCTCTATTCTGAATATTTACAAATAAACTATGCTAAAGCTATAGATATTGCCGAGTTACTTAAAACTACGGATTCAACGTTATTATCATCTCGCGGCAGTGTCGCTGTTGATGAGCGTACAAATACGTTACTGGTAAAAGATACCGCTGAGATTTTAGAAAATGTACACCGCTTAATAGAAGTATTAGACATTCCTATTAAACAAGTACTAATTGAAGCGCGTATGGTGACAGTGAAAGACGATGTATCTGAAGATCTCGGTATTCGTTGGGGCATAACTGATCAACAAGGTTCTAAAGGCACATCTGGCACCATTGGAGGAGCAACGAGTATTGCTAACGGTACTATTCCAAGCATCGATGATCGCCTCAATGTTAATTTACCGGCAGCAGCAAGTTCAGCGACCAGTATCGCTTTCCATGTGGCTAAATTGGCAGACGGTACAGTACTCGATTTAGAGTTAAGTGCATTAGAGCAAGAAAACAAAGGTGAGATCATTGCCAGCCCACGTATTACCACATCTAACCAGAAGTCGGCATACATTGAACAGGGTGTTGAAATCCCTTACGTAGAGTCTGCATCTAGCGGTGCTACAACAGTAACCTTTAAGAAGGCCGTGTTATCGCTACGTGTAACTCCGCAAATCACTCCGGATGATAGGGTGATCCTAGATCTTGAAATAACCCAAGATTCTCAGGGAACAACTGTTGCTACAGCAACGGGTGAAGCGGTTGCTATTGATACTCAGCGCATTGGTACTCAGGTACTAGTCGATAATGGCGAAACAATTGTGTTAGGTGGTATTTACCAACAAAATCTCATTAGCCGAGTAAGCAAAGTTCCGGTACTGGGTGATATTCCGTTAGTTGGTTTCTTATTTAGAAATTCAACCGACACAAATGAGCGTCAAGAGCTGTTAATTTTTGTAACCCCTAAGATTGTGGCAGACAAACGTTAATTTTTTACACGCTAAAGTAATAGTAAAAAGCCAGCGATTTTCTTGCTGGCTTTTTTTATGACGGTTATTTATGGGAAGTAATGACCAAACGCGTTAAATGGCGCATCACTAAATGTTACTCCAATTGAACAAATTATCGTTTTAGTGGTAATAATAGTAACTTCCTTAAAGTTTTAAGGTATTAACTTTAATTAGATAGCGCAGTGCTAATCGACCTATAGTCTTTGCATTAACAAAGACTTAATCGAAAAAGTTACCTTTTATTTGAGGTTTTAAACATCAGTGACATAATAAAATCATGATAAATAGCTGTGATGACTTGCAAGCGGTAGCCCTTAACTGAGATAATCCTCCGTCAAGTCTCATTAGAGCAAGGTTAAATTATAGGTCGGCTTGAGTTTAAGTCGATAAGGCATTCTTCCATATAAGATTCAGACGTATACGAAATGGCTGAAAAACGCAATATTTTTCTGGTAGGCCCTATGGGCGCAGGTAAAAGCACAATTGGTCGCCATCTGGCGCAAATGCTGCATTTAGATTTCCACGATTCAGATCACGAGATTGAACAACGTACCGGTGCAGATATTGCCTGGGTGTTTGATGTTGAAGGTGAGGAAGGCTTCCGTAGACGTGAAGCTCAAGTCATCGGTGATCTTTCAGAAAGGCAAGGTATCGTTCTCGCGACAGGTGGTGGTTCTGTTCAGAGTAAAGATATCCGCAACTATCTTTCTGCTCGAGGTATAGTAGTTTACTTAGAAACAACTATAGACAAGCAAGTCGCGCGCACTCAGCGTGATAAGCGTCGTCCGTTGTTACAAGTAGATGATCCACGTGAAGTGCTTGAAAGCTTAGCGGAAATTCGCAATCCTTTATATGAGGAAATTGCGGATGTTATCGTTAAGACAGATGAGCAAAGCGCGAAGATCGTCGCAAACCAAATTATCGAGCAACTTGGCTTTTAGGTAACAACATGCAACAAATTCAGGTTCAATTAGGTGATAGAAGTTACCCCATTTATATTGGCCAGGATTTGATGAATGATAGCGAGCTATTTGCTCGCTACCTAACAAACAAAAAAGCCTTAATTGTTTCAAATGACACCATTGCTCCGTTGTATCTTCAACAGATACAACAAGCGATGAGCGCTTGCGCGCGCATTGAAACGGTTATTTTGCCGGATGGCGAAAAATTTAAAGACTTACAACATCTAGATTATATTTTTACTGAGTTACTTGAGCATAATTTTGCCCGAGATTCAGTATTAGTTGCACTAGGTGGTGGTGTTGTTGGTGATATGACTGGTTTCGCGGCTGCGTGTTATCAGCGTGGTATTGAGTTTATTCAAGTGCCAACTACATTACTGTCCCAAGTTGATTCTTCTGTTGGTGGTAAAACGGCAGTCAATCATCCGCTTGGGAAAAATATGATTGGTGCATTTTATCAGCCTAAATCAGTGATTATTGATACGTTTTGCTTACAGACATTACCCGCAAATGAGTTTGCTGCAGGTATGGCTGAAGTGATTAAGTACGGTATTATTTGGGATGCTGACTTTTTTCAGTGGCTTGAAGAAAATGTTGATGCGTTAAAATCGCTTCAAACGGATGCGTTAAACTATGCCATTGCGAAATGTTGTCAGATTAAAGCTGATGTTGTCGCGCAAGATGAAACTGAACAAGGTGTAAGAGCGTTATTAAACCTTGGGCATACCTTTGGGCATGCTATTGAAGCTGAAATGGGCTACGGTGTTTGGTTACATGGCGAAGCTGTCTCTGCTGGTACCGTTCTAGCGGCTCAAACAGCATATAAGCTAGATCTATTAGATGAGCAAAGTGTCGAGCGTATTTGCCGATTGATGCAAGCGTTTGATTTACCTATAACGGCTCCAGAGTCGATGGGTTTTGAACAGTTTATCAAGCATATGCGTCGAGATAAAAAAGTATTAGGTGGTAAAATCCGCTTGGTATTACCTACAGAAATAGGCAAAGCTGATGTCTTTAGTGATGTGAGTGAAGACTTATTGAAACAGGTTATTAGCTGCGTATAAATTATTCCGCATATATCTATGCTAGCTATAAATTATAGTGTGGTGAATCATTGACGACTCCAGGACTATTACTACTCCCTACCCAAGAAGCGCTCATTCAGCGTTTACAGCATATTGCTAGTTATAGCGAACAGTTGCTGGTTATTTGTGGTGAGAACGGTTCAGGTAAGTCGACATTGACGGCTGCATTAGCCAGTGAGCTAGATGATTATAATTCAGCATTGGTCATTTGTCCTCAACACGCTGATAGCGCCGAAATTCGTCGAAAGATTCTGGTTCAATTAATATCCGCGCCAATTTTTGATGATGAACGTCCTTTGATGGACACCGTACTGAGAATCCAATCTAGTTTAAAAAAACCGTTACATATCATTATTGATGATGCTGATTTATTGCCTAAAGATATTTGGGCTGAGTGCATTCTGCTGAGCCAAATTCACTGTGCAGGTAAACCTGTTGCAGTAACAGTGACCGTCACTCCTAGCTTTTGGCATACTTTAGTGACTGAGTTAACTGATGAGACTCGTGCTAGATTACTGCCTGTGACGATTGAGCCTTTATCTGTACCTGAGCGTGATGGTCTTTATCAAAGCTTATTACTCCGTAGCCAGCAAACACCGTTTATCCCGCGTGAAATTATTCATAAGCAATTAGAGAAACAACAGGGTACCCCAGCTGAAGTAGTTCAATTATTAGCGTTGGCATTAGAAGAGCCACAAATAGAGCGTTCATCTTGGTCTGCGTCTATTAAAATGATGATTGCTTCTGTCACCATATTAGCTGTCGTGGCATTGTGGTGGGGGATTAGTACACAATTACCGCCTCCGATTTCAGCATCATTGTCGCCAGTATTAACCGCTGAGCAATCCGCTGTACGTGTAAAAGCAGCTCAATATGTCATTGATTATGCCGACAGTTCATTAAGCGCTTATTTTGCCCATAGGCAATTGGTCTTAGCTAAGTCGAGTGCCAATGAACAAGCACATTTTATCATCGAGCAGCAAATGACTGATGATATTTCACTAGTAGAGCAAGGTGAGACTAACCTCATAGAAGAGGTTCCTGCAGATAATCATATTGACGTAGTGGTTAATTCTTCGTTAAAGGGTTTGTCTTTCCAAGGTAAGTTACCCAAAGCGCAAGTTAACACGGTAAATAAGCCGAACGATATTGTTGAGCGTGATAATACCCCGAATCTAAAAGTGAAAGGTTTTACGCTGCAACTTGCTAGCGTGAATGACAAAGACTCACTTACACCCATTTTAGTTAAACTGGCACAAGAGCCGCAAGTTTACATAATGAAATACAAACAACGCCACGTTATATTACTGGGTGATTTTGATACCGCATCGGCAGCTAGCTCAAAAGCGAAAAGTCTTCAGAAAAAATATAGTTTAGCGGCTCCATGGGTAAGAAAGTGGGCAGACTTAAGTGATTATAAGCGACAAGATTAACAATCTTCATATTCCGCAGCATCCAAGTCAATAGGATGAAAAATCAACTAATAAAACTGCTTTATCCGATGATAATTATCGTTAAACAGAGTACAATCATCAGCTTTAATTTTGCTGGCATAATTCCTATTCATGATAAAAAAGCATAGAGCCTTTCTAAAGTGGGCAGGCGGTAAATATAAGCTCGTTGATGAGCTAGCAAAACACCTTCCAGCTGGAAATAGACTGATTGAGCCTTTTGTTGGGGCGGGTTCGGTATTCCTCAATACACAGTTTGATGATTATTTATTGTGTGACATCAATCAAGACTTAATCAATTTATACCAAATTGTTCAGCAACAGCCAGATAAATACATTAAAGCGGCCAAGGCCATGTTTGTCGATGAGATGAATGACAAAGATGCTTATTATCGTGTTCGTGCTGAATTTAATCTCTGTAGCGATCCTTTCATTCGTTCGGTTTACTTCCTGTACATGAATCGCCACGGCTTTAATGGCTTATGTCGTTATAATCGCAAAGGCGGTTTTAATGTACCGTTTGGTTCGTACAAAAAACCGTATTTCCCGGAAGCTGAAATTCGTTACTTTTCATTAAAAGCGCAAAAAGCGACCTTTAAATGTATCAGTTACGAGCAAGCCTTTGATATGGCAAACAGCGGTGATGTTATTTATTGTGATCCGCCTTATGCGCCGTTATCAACCACAGCCAGTTTTACCACTTATGCAGGTCCGGGTTTTAGCTTAGATGATCAAGCATTACTTGCTCGTCATTCACGGCTCATTGCCCATGAGAGAAATATTCCGGTATTGATCAGTAATCATGATATTCCGTTAACGCGAGAGTTATATCGTGGTGCATCTTGTTCAACGATTTCAGTGCAGCGTAATATTAGCCCTAAAGGCGGTTCACGCAATAAAGTGGATGAAATTATGGCGCTATATGATCATCATTATCGTGAAGAAGAGTAATGCTGCAAAGCGTGGATAATGAAAGCTAGCGGTTAACTCAAGACTTGGTTTACGATTAGCATTAATGAAATGACTAAGGCTATGGCTAAGATAATACCCATAATGATAAATGGTAGTGGGGATTGAGTTTGAAAATCTTTTTGACGATTTCGCTCCGTCTGTACGCCAAAAAAGGCTGCTACAGTGCTACTAAACACTCGCCAAATAGACATTAATGCGATATCTGAGTTGGGTTGCCTGAGGTAGGCATATCATTTAAAGGTTTGTCTTTGTGACCGTGGATTAACTCAAGTAAATCAATAAAGTGAAACTGACTAGAGCGACTATTACCTGTAATCCAATTACCCCAACTGACATCATTTGATTGTTCTGCACAACGATTTGTAGGGTGACTACTGGGTAAACTGGCATTGTAGTTGGTGGTGCTATTACAGACACAAGCCTTACTATTTGCCGAGTTACTTTCGGTTGCCATCAATACTTGGCTTAACAATAACGCCAATGCAGACGTTGCAAATACAGCAAAAACCGGTGCTGACAATAATTTGCCATCACGACCAGAAAGCTTGAGTAGTAAGTGCTTTACCATAAAGTGTGCCCTATCCATGGTGTAAACTCGAATGATGCTACAACAGGTTTTAAATCTTCAGTTGGACAACTAAGATAACAACTTTTTACATTATAGCAAAATAGCTTAGTTATTGAACACTGGTTTTTGTATAAAAAATAGCAAATCCGACTTATTGTCTAGTTTTTAACTAAATTATACTGAGGATAGTGGTTATTTCCCTTGTGAGACTAGAGGCTTGCGGCTGCAAAGGGTAAAATGTCGTCACTTTGATCTGCCAATAGAGAAGATTATGCGCCCATTTTTAATTGCACCATCGATTTTGTCTGCTGATTTTGCCCGTTTAGGTGACGATGTTAAAGCCGTATTAGATGCGGGTTCAGATGTTGTTCATTTTGACGTGATGGATAATCACTACGTACCAAATTTAACAATAGGCCCTATGGTATGCACCGCGTTGCGTAATTATGGGATCACCGCTGATATTGATGTGCATTTAATGGTTAAACCGGTTGATCGCATTATTCCTGATTTTGCCAAAGCCGGTGCTTCAATTATCACTTTTCATCCAGAAGCATCAGAACATATTGATCGTACACTGCAGTTGATTAAAGAATCTGGCTGTAAGGCCGGATTAGTCTTTAATCCTGGCACACCACTGCACTATTTAGATCATGTAATGGACAAGCTCGATGTTATTTTATTGATGTCAGTTAATCCTGGTTTTGGTGGTCAGTCTTTTATTCCGCATACGCTAGAAAAACTTCGCCAAGTGCGCGCGATTATTGATGCCAGTGGTTTCGATATTCGCTTACAAGTGGATGGTGGTGTTAAGGTCGATAATATTGCTGAAATAGCGGCTGCGGGTGCAGATATGTTTGTGGCAGGTTCGGCAATTTTCAATCAACCTGATTATAAAGTTGTTATTGATCAAATGCGTGCAGAACTCGCTTCGATATCATAATTTCTTTTTCCATATCCAGTGGGACTCTACATGATGCAATGGTCAAATATTCGCGCAATCGCCTTTGATTTAGATGGTACGCTGATCGACAGTGTGCCTGATTTGGCCGCGGCCACAAATGCCACATTAGCACAGAACCAATACCAACCAGTGACAGAAGCATTGGTTCGCAGCTGGGTAGGTAATGGTGCCCAAGTACTAATGCAACGAGCGTTAAGTTATGTGTCTGCTATGCCAGAAGATGCTCCTGAGCTTCAGGTAATGCTTGAGCAAATTATGCCGCAATTTATGCATCATTATGGTGAACACTTACAAAAACATAGCCGTTTGTATCCGGGAGTTGTCGACACGTTACAGCGGTTAAAACAAGCAGGTTTTAAACTGGCTATCGTTACCAATAAACCATATCGTTTTACTGTGCCGTTACTAACAGCTTTTGGTCTTGATGACCTATTTTCTGAAGTTCTCGGTGGCGATTCATTGGCAAAAATGAAGCCAGACCCAATGCCATTACAACATTTGCTTAAACAATGGCAGTTGGATGAATCGCAATTACTGATGATAGGTGATTCAAAGAATGATATTTTAGCGGCTAAAGCTGCGAATGTTATGTCTATTGGCTTGACCTACGGATACAACTACGGCGAAGATATCGGTCTTAGCCTTCCGCATGCGATATGCGAAAACTTTGCAGATATAGAGCAATACTTACTTTCATAATAATTTGAATTTTATATAGATAATCTGGAGCAATAAACACATGACCAAACCCATAGTTCTTAGCGGTGCGCAGCCATCAGGCGAATTAACCATAGGTAATTATATGGGCGCACTTCGTCAATGGGTTGCCATGCAAGATAGCCATGATTGCCTATATTGTGTTGTTGATTTACATGCGATTACCGTGCGTCAAGATCCTAAAGCACTGCGTGAAGCTTGTTTAGATACGCTAGCCTTATACCTTGCTTGCGGTGTTGACCCTAAAAAAAGCACCGTGTTTATTCAGTCGCAAGTACCGCAGCATACTCAACTCGGATGGGTATTAAACTGTTACACCCAAATGGGTGAGTTAAACCGCATGACCCAGTTTAAAGATAAATCGTTAAAGCATGCCAATAACATTAACGTGGGTTTATATGGTTATCCTGTTCTAATGGCAGCGGATATTTTGCTTTATCAAGCCAATGAGATCCCTGTTGGGCAAGACCAAAAGCAACATTTAGAACTCACTCGCGATATCGCAACCCGTTTTAACAATGCTTACGGCGACACGTTTACTATCCCAGAACCGTTTATTCCTGAACACGGTGCTAAGGTCATGTCGCTGCAGGACCCACTTAAAAAAATGTCGAAGTCTGACGATAATCGTAATAACGTTATTGGTTTACTTGAAGATCCTAAAGCGATTTTAAAGAAAGTTAAAAAAGCCATGACCGACAGCGAAGAGCCACCAGTAGTGCGTTTTGATATGGAACAAAAGCCAGGTGTGTCTAATCTACTCAGCTTAATGTCAGGTTGTACTGGTCAGTCGATTGCGTCTTTAGAAGCAGAATTTGAAGGCAAAATGTACGGCCATTTAAAAGTGGCTACCGGTGAAGCCGTCGTTGGAATGCTGGAGCCATTACAAGCTCGTTTTAAAGAGTACCGCGCCGATCATGCTTTCTTAAGCCAAGTGATGGCGGAAGGTGCTGAAAAAGCTCAAGCTCGTGCAGAAGTCACCATTAAAAAAGTGTATGAAAAAATTGGTCTTATTGTGTAAGTATTATTTCAGCTAATGTTACCCATAAGCCAGCAACTTGCTGGCTTATTTTTTGGTTAACCATTGTACAAATGCAGCTATAGCGGGCTCCTTTAAACGTCGCTGTTTACAACTAAAATTGAATTCAAATCCAGTCAACATAGCGGGTAAGTCAAGTGCGACTAATGCTCCCTTACTAATATCTCGTTCTACCATAAAATCTGACGCTAGCGCGATCCCCTGACCTGCAATTGCCGCTTCAATAGCTAACAACACATGGCTAAATACATGCTGTTGTTGCGTAGCCTCTATGCTGATGCTGTTAACCTTTAACCAGCGCTCCCAATCAAAGCCTATTGGCCCTTCATCTACAGTGAGTAATGCATGTTGCCGTAATACACTCAGCGCCGAGTGGTCGGTATTTAATAGCCCCGGGCAGATCACTGGGATCAGTCTCTCTTGGTGTAACATGCGATGCACATAACCCGGTTGTCCACTTTGACCAGTAATAAACATATCAGCAACGCTATCACTCATCAGCGGGTCATCGGTGATCATTTCTAGGCGAATTTTAATCTGTGGATGTAAGCGATGGAAATCGCTTAAGCGAGGAATCAGCCACTTAATGGCAAATGAACTGTATACCGCTAAGCGGAGCTGATCATTGCAATCGCCAGTGATTTGCATGCTTAAATCATTCAACTCATTAAATATTCGCTCCAGTTCATGGTAAAGCACATTGCCTTTACTGGTTAAACAGAGCTGCCTACCTTCGCGGATAAATAATCGTTCGCCAAAATGCGCTTCAAGCAGTCTTACTTGGTGCGATACCGCACTTTGAGTAATGCACAGCTCAGTTGCCGCCCGAGAAAAGTGAGCATGCCTTGCGGCCGCTTCAAAAATTTGTAGTGCCCGCAGTGGCGGCAGTTTACGCATATACACCTCAAATATGAATTTATTTTATTGAAATTTATGAGGTATGAATTTAACTCATGTATGGATTAAAAACATCATTATTCGTTATTAATTGATAACTATATGATGCAGCCAATTATTGGTCCTAAGGTTGTAAGTGTAATGAAATCCACAATAACGATTGGCATGATGTTATTAGTTGTCGGTAACCTTTTTAGTGCTATGTATGATGTGTCTATAAAATGGCTCCCAGATGGCAGTAGCGCTGCAACATTTCTGTTAATCAGACAGTTAACATCAGTATTAATGTTGCTGCCATTGTGGTTTGCAACTAAAAAACCAATCAGTCGCCATATAAAGGTGCACTTAGTGCGAGCTAATACTGGCGCTATTGGAGCTGTATGCTTAATTATGGGGTTAATTGCGCTACCTATCGCCACTGTAAGCTCGTTGTTTTATTCGGCGCCATTAATGATTGTATTAATGGGATTTCTATTTTTAAAAGAGAGCGTCACCGCTACACATTGGCTGGCAGCTATTTTAGGATTTCAGGGCATCATTATTTTGCTACGACCAAGTGAAATTAACTGGTTTGGAATTGCAGTACTCATCTCTGCATTTATGTTTGCGATAAACCAGTTGGCATTGCGCAAACTCCCCAGTACAGAAAGCCCTGTTGTAACGTTAATGCTATATAACTTACTCAGTATTCCTTTGGTGTTGGTCATGGCATTGGTGCAAGGCATAGAGGCAATCAGTTGGTCTTTAGTGGCTATTGCGGTGTCGAGTAATGTGTTTTTATTGGCGTATCAGTGGTTTTGCGTGTTGGCTTATCGCCAAGCACAAGCCAGTCAAATTGTGGTGGCAGAATACACAGGACTATTATTTTGTGTCTTTTTTGGTTGGTTGTTTTTTGATGAATGGCTTGATGGCTTAAGTTGGGTTGGCGCTGGGTTTATTGTGTTGCCGTCGCTGATTATCCCGTGGATACAAGCCAAAAGATCCCAAAAAAAATTCATCGAGCAAAATGCAGGATGAATTTCTAAATCGCGATAATAAAAATGTACAGCAGGATTAAGATTCAGTGTATTCAAAAACCTTAATCACTTTGCGAACGCCTGCAGTATTTCGCGCGATATCAACCGCTAAATCAGCTTGCTTGCGGTCAATTAACCCAAGCAAAAAGACTTCGCCGTTTTCGGTAATCACTTTCACTCGAGTAATATCGAGTGATTTTTCATTTAACATGCGGCCTTTCACTTTGGTTGTTACCCAAGTGTCGTTGCTGCGTGTGGTAAATGACGTTGGCGTGCCAATACGAATTTGGTTATGTATTTTGCCGCCAATTTGTAAATCTTGTACCACTTTAATCGCTTTATCGCGCAGCATTGAGTTAGGTGCTTGGCCTATCATCAATACATTGTTGTTCATCACAACCGCGGCGATATTGGTTTGATTATTAAGGTCATCATGTTTTGATAGCGCACTAGCAATAACAAAGTCAGCATTAGTGTCGCTGATTTGAGTGCTCATGCTGCGCTCATCATTTACCATCTTGGCACCGCTAACGGCGCCAACCATGACAGCACCAGCACACCCCTGCAACATCGCCAGGACTGAGATGATGAGTAACCTTCTTATCATGCTTGTTCATCCTGTGGGAACAAGGTGCGGTCGATGTTATCGCATAAGCAGTGAATAACCAGTAGGTGAACTTCTTGAATACGTGCAGTAACGTTTGACGGTACGCGGATTTCGACATCTCCTGCGCTCATCAAGCCCGCCATTGCGCCGCCATCTTTACCTGTTAGGGCTACAATAGTCATGTCGCGGCTTAACGCTGCTTCCATGGCTTTAATAATGTTGCCAGAGTTACCGCTGGTTGAGATAGCCAATAAAATATCGCCTGGTTGACCCAGTGCAAAAATCTGCTTCGAGAAGATTTCATCGTAGCTATAATCGTTGGCGATAGCGGTAATCGTTGAAGTATCACAGCTTAATGCTATAGCAGGCAGCGGTGGACGTTCAATTTCGTAACGGTTTAATAATTCAGCTGAGAAGTGTTGAGCATCGCCAGCACTGCCACCATTACCACATGACAGAATTTTATTACCGCCAAGTAGACATTGCACCATCATCTCTGCAGCTTTTTCAATAGACTCAGGTAATGCTTCTGCAGCATCAATTTTAGTCTGAATCGATTCGGTGAAACTATCTCTAATACGTTCTAACATGCAACAATCCTTACGCTAAATTATGTCTACGTATGTCTCTGATTAGCTTTTTTATCATTGCTCATCAGTTAGACTCGGTAATTTGACTATATGATGCCATAAATCAAGGTTATGGTAATCAATTGCCGCTTAAAAACAGCCTTGTAGCCAGTTTATTTCATCAATATTCATCGCAATGACATCAAAGCGACAAGGTGGATTTAATTTTTGTCGTTGTAAATAATGTTCAGCGGCTAATCTTATCCGGGTAATTTGCTTACTTGTTAACGCATTTAAGGCGCCGCCAAACTGATTTGACGACCTAAATTTTACTTCAACAAACACCCAGACATCTTGCTGGCGCATAATTAAATCTATTTCACCAAATGGATATCGAACATTAGCATCTACAAACGTTAGACCTTGTTGCTCAAGGTAAGTTCGCGCATGTTGCTCAGCTAATTGTCCACTGTTCATAGTGGTGTTAATTGTCCTTGGTTATATTTGCCCCAAGACAGTTGACGATCAATCACCCCATTAGGCTTCACTGATAATGCACCACTGCGGCCGATAAATTGATAACCTGGGAAAGCGCGCATTTGCGCTAAACGATTAACCAATTCAAGCGCATCATAACCCATTGCGTATAGGCGTTTTTGGCTGTTATTCCAACCACTCCATAGCTCAGACACCAGTTGGGTTTCGCTGTTAGATTGCATTAGCCATGGTACATCGCTAATGATCAAGTTATTCAGTTCTTGTGCCGACTGCGCTGACTCATTTTCAAGACGGCTACGGCTAGTGGTATATAAGGTTACCGGTTCAGAGAACACACTAAAGTTTACGTCTAAAAAGGGTTTTAGCAGGGCCAAATCTTGTGAGCCCGAAATCATGTAAATCGCATCAATATCTTGGCGAGAACGAAAATCTGATTCTAAGCGGCTACCCAATAAATCACGCATTCTGCTAATACGTGCTTGGCTATCTTTCACACCTAATGCTTCTTGAACTGTGACCTTCATTTGGTCGCCAGCATCATAAAAATACACTTCGGCATCATTGCTGGTTAAGGTTAGCCAAGTTTGCTTAAAACTGTCGGCCATACGTTTGCCGATGGGATCGTTACTTGCCAATAGTAGTGGCAGCTTTACGCCATCGCTATACAGCTTATGTGCTGCATCACTGGCTTCTTGTGCTGGTGACAGTGAAAAGTAAAACAGGTTTGGTTGTGGCGTAAACGTATCCGTTTGGTTCAAATACAGCTGCGGCACTGTGGTCTTTTGTTTATCGTTGATTTTCTGTAGCTCTTCAACTTCATTGGGTAACAATGGCCCAATGATAAACTCTGCGCCTTTGGCTACAGCTTGTTGATAAGCGGCAGCAACCCCTTGCTGCGTGTCATAAAAGTTAATTGACACATTTGCATCATAGTCAGACAGATAGCTCGACATAAGACCTTGACGAATAGGTTCAGCAACCACAGCGCGTGGGCCACTTAACGGTAATAATACCGCTATATTTTGCGGCCTAAACGGTTTGGCATTGAGGGCTTTTTCTAAATCAGCAGGTAATTTCACTGCACCTGGATGATAAGGGTTGTTACGCTGCCACTCACCTAAATAACGCACCAATTGTGTCGGCTCAACCGCATAATGTTTAGCAATAAAGGTTAATTGTAACCAACCAGCAAAAATCGGATTTGATTGATCGCGCATAAACGACTGCACGGTTTCTTCATGTAGTGGTTGCAGTAGCTTCCAAATAACATTATTGATCGCCGTGGTTTCAGACTTTGGCAAGTAATTGCTTAATAGGCTTAATTGCTTAACTTGGTCAATTGGCTGTTGAGTATTTTTGTACAATTTGGCTTTAAATTGGTGATAACTTGCCATTTGCCAGCGTGGGAGCTGCCAATGTGGTGGATACTGTAAAATATCTAATGCGGCCTGGCTGCTATTGGTTTTTTCAGCAATGCGAGCGCGCAAATAAATATGTTCCGCTTGAAGCGAGGGCACGTTCACCATCGACTTTTGCATTGACGTTAATACATTAACGGCAGAATTAAAGTTACCATCATTAATATAAGCATGAGCGGCGAGTAATAAATAACGATCACGCTTTTCTGGTAAACTGCTATTCGTTGCCTCGGCTAAATAAATTTTAGCCGGATGTTCAGCGGCAACGAGCGATGCGCTAGCGTCAACATTATCTTGCTGTTTTTTGGTGGCACAACCAACCACCAATACAGAGAAAATCAACGCGCACACGAATTTTGTAGTATTCAGTCTTTTTAACACTTGGCTTCACTCTGGTAAGATGCTGTCACTAGTTTAACCTGCTCTTACGCTTGGCGAAAGTATCAGGTAGATTCATTATCGAGGTAATTATGGACCAAATGGTCGCGCTGTATATTGTTCCCACCCCAATTGGTAATTTTGGCGACATCAGCGCTCGAGCAATAGAGGTGCTGCAACAGGTTGATTTAATCGCCTGTGAAGACACACGCCACAGCGGAAGGTTGCTGAGCCACTTTGGTATTGAAACCCGTAAAACGGCATTACATGATCATAATGAACGTGATCGAGCGCAATGGATAGTTGAACAATTAAATGAAGGCAAATCAATCGCGCTCATTTCTGACGCGGGTACGCCGTTAATTTCAGACCCTGGCTACCATTTAGTTAACCATGTTCGTCAAGCTGGCCACAGAGTCGTGCCTTTGCCTGGAGCATGTGCAGCGATAACAGCCTTAAGTGCATCAGGATTACCGTCTGATCGTTTTAGTTTTGAAGGTTTTTTACCCTCAAAAGAAAAAGCCCGTATCGATAAACTTGAATTTCTTAAAGAAGATCCTCGTACTTTGATATTTTACGAATCTCCTCACCGCATACTTTATAGCCTTGCCGCTATTGTTGACGTTTTAGGCGCCGATAGGCAAGTGGTAATGGCACGTGAAGTCACTAAAACCTTCGAAACCTTCTTATCTGGCACCGCTGCAGAGGTATTAGCGCTGGTTGAAGCTGATGATAATCAGCAAAAAGGCGAAATGGTCATTATGTGCCATGGCTTTACATTATCTGATGAAGAAGGCATTCCAGCAGTTGCAGTTGCTACGCTAAAGTTACTTTGTGAAGAATTACCGCTTAAAAAAGCTGCCGCTATAGCAGGGCAAATCCATGGTTTAAAGAAAAATGCCCTATATAAATACGGTTTAGAACTGGATTTATAAAAAGGCAGTCGCTTTGGCATTGGTTTGTTGCGCAGCTTAGGCTATAATCCGCGCCGAGTTGGCCAGACAGTTGCCGCGTACGCAAGTACGGGGAGGAAAGTCCGGGCTTCAAAGAGCGGGGTACCAGGTAACGCCTGGGCGGTGTGAACCGACGACAAGTGCAACAGAGAGGAAACCGCCATTTTGGCTTAGGCTAAGATGGTAAGGGTGAAAGGGTGCGGTAAGAGCGCACCGTGCGGCTAGTAATAGTCCGTAGCAAGGTAAACTCTACCCGAAGCAAGACCAAATAGGGTTCCGCATGGCGCTGCTCGCGTTGGAACCGGGTAGGTTGCTTGAGCCTGTGAGCGATTGCAGGCCTAGATGAATAACTGTCCACGACAGGACCCGGCTTATCGGCCAACTCACCTCTTTATAAAAAAGGCCTCGCAGCAATGCGAGGCCTTTTTTTATCGTTAGTACGAAAATATTGGTGTCTTAACCTTATATAGTCAATCCGAGTAGATGTTGGTTATTGTTTCTCTATATTTTAACTTCAGTGTTATCCATTATTTTCGCCTCATGATCTAACATTTGAGTTGACTGCATCCGTTCAGTAAACGTTGCCGGAACACTGAGGGTTTACAAAGGCTGATTTATTAACACGAATGCTCTTGCTCTGTTGTGACCTCTATCTTAGTGGCTATAGCCCATAATAAATACCCTCTCAAACCACAAAGTCTCTAACCATTAACACTATCAGTTATCAAACAAGCACAAATGTAAATTATTAAATGAGAATAGTTTCTATTAGCGTTTGGTGTTATATTGCGGCCAAATTTTACTGTTGCCGATGAGTAAGCTGTTATGCATTTGAACGTGATTAATCTTGGGATATTAAGCCTGCTGTTACCTGTACTGAGTGTCAGTGCGAACGAGAAAGCGGCCGACGTTGATTTGACTGAGTCGATTGAGAAAATAACCGTAATGGGTCGGGCTCAAACCTTTTATCGTGAATCTTCTACGTCCGTGGGTGCCAAAGTTGAAACCGATATTATGGATTTACCGCAATCGGTGCAGGTGTTGAATGAACAATTGATAGTTGATCAAGCTGCACGTGAAATTACCGATTTATACCGCTCTATAGCAGGTGTGAGCATTTACAGTTATTCAGGTGTGACCTTTCGTGGTTTTCGTGATGACAGCAATGTGTTTTATGACGGTGTAAGAGGCGACCCTTTTTCTGGTTTTGGTGTACCACAGTTATTTAATATTGAGCGAGTTGAAGTGTTAAAAGGTCCTGCTGCTGCGTTATACGGTGGTGGTGAGCCTGGCGGGATGATTAATTATGTCAGTAAAAAGCCGAGTTTTGTCCAAGATACTGAAGTGACATTAACCACAGGTGATAACGACCGTATGGGCGGGTCAATTGATTCTAAAGGTGGTTTAACGGATTCAATTGCTTATCGTTTAGGCGGTTTTTATGAGCAAAAAGACAGTTTTCGAAATAATGCCGACTCTGAAAATACCGAGTTAACAGGTGGATTATTATTTCAACTTGACGATGACACTACACTTACAACAACGATTGATTATATCAAACAAGACTTAGGTGGTAATCGTTTGCGTGGTGTACCCGTTGACGATGAAGGCAATTTTTTAGTTGATCCAAGCTATAACGCAAATGAAAAATCCGACTATCAAAACCTTGAAGCAACAATATTACAAGCTGACTTACAGCATCATTTTAGCGATGAGTTAAGTGTTAATACCACAGTGCGTTACCTTGATAACGAGCGTGTTCAGGGATATCACGAATCACAAAGTTGGGTTGACGTTAATGGTGATGGCGAAGCCAATATTGATGATAAAACCATTAAACGTGAATATCGTAAACAGTATCGCGCTAACCAAGAAGTCAGTGTGACTTCAGATTTTGTATATCGATTAGATACTGGTATTGAGCAAACCTTATTATTTGGAGCAGATTACCATCACGTAAACAGCGATTATGATTATTGGCGTGCCCGTTATGAGGCTGACGGTGTCGCTAATCTAAACATTTTTGATCTTAATTACGGTGAAACTGATCCTTCGACTTATAACTTACAAGACCAAGAACGTGATGGTACTAAAACCGAACGCGCGGGTTTATATGTTCAAGATCAAATTAGTTTAAGCGAGAAATGGTTGTTATTGGTGGGGCTACGTTACGATCACTTTAACGATTTTGATAAAGAAACTGGATTTGAATTTAGTGATAATCATGTATCACCGCGTGGTGGTATTGTTTATAAATATTCCACCGATACATCGTTTTATGTTAATTATGCAGAAAGTTTTAATCCGACCTCGCTTGGCGATCAAGAAACGGCGAGTGAAGACAATAGCTTAGAACCTGAAATGGGTGAACAAGTTGAACTAGGGATAAAAAATCAGTGGTTTAATGGCAGCATAATGACCACGTTAGCTGTGTATCAAATTAATAAAAAAGATGTCGCCATGAATAATCCTGCTGACACGGGCAATGATGACGGAATTCCTGCGTTAGTAAGCTTAGGAGAAGTTGAAAGTAAAGGACTTGAGTTTACGTTGGTTGGAGATATAACACCTAATTGGACTGTTATGGCTAATTACGCCTATAACGATACTCGTGTTACTCAAGGCGATATTGGCGATACCTATGCCGATGGCAGCAAGTTTGTTAATGCGCCGCGTCATCAAGCGGGTTTGTGGACGCGTTATGATATTGACAGTTTGAATTCTGCTATTGCACTGGGTGCAGATTATGTCAGTGAGCAAATGAGTGCTGATGCGCAGCGTGTTAAACCCTATACCGTGTTTGATATGAGCTGGACAACTACGTGGCAAGATACCCAGTTTCAGCTAAATGTGAAAAACCTGTTTGATAAAGAATATGCCGTGAGCGGTTTCTCTGAACGTAATGGTCATTTCCCTGGTGCGCCAAGAGAAATGGTATTACAGGTATCGCATCACTTTTAACTTAAGACTAATAACGTAAGACCATAAGGTCTTCTTGAATAAAAAGGGAGTAAACAATTTATTGTTTACTCCCTTTTTGCTATCTTGCTGAAGGTTAAAAGCTGGCTTTTATACCTACATTGATAGTGGTACCCAGTGCTTGAGTATAGTAACTCGCGTTAGTAGAAGCTTGTGAGCGAGCAGAAAAATAATCTTCATTAAGTAAGTTTTCTACACCTAATGAGAGCTGCCAATTATTGAGTTGATAACTACTGGTTAGGTTCACAACGTTATAATTTTCTATAGGGCCTTGAGAACCAATATATGCGCCATCAACCGACTCAAATCGGTCACGGTCACCAACATACATGTAGTTAATACCAATACTCGCTTCTTCAACGGGCTGCCAACTAATATAAGCTGTTAATTTAGGAGGGGATATTGTGCCACCATCTATATAAGTATCCGTTTCAGTGTCTTTACCTTCAACCCAGCTATAGCTTAAACCTGTATTGAGATTATCTAACACTCGATAGTCAACTTGTGCTTCGTAACCCCAAATTTTTTGTGGTGCGCGTACAGGCAAGTAAATGCCTGTTGTTGCATCAAAGCTGTTACTTGTGCCTAATTCTGACTTACTTCGGTAGGCGGCAATTTCATAATTCAGATCACCAAGTTGACCAGAAAAGCCGATTTCATAGTTATCAACAATCGATGATTCTGTGCGGATTAACGCAATATCATCGACAGTGGCGGTTCGTAAAAGACGGCCAATATCTGAAATATCTGCACCTTGGGAAAAGCTCATAAACGGGTTAAAAAACTCGTTCATATTGTAACGTAAGCCAATATTATAGGTGGTTGAGTTATATGTTAATTCTCCGCCTGTGACATCAAAAGGTACTGAGCACGTACTTGGCGTTCGGCAAAGTTTTAAGGTTTGATAATCACCGACCGTTAAATCAACACTGTCTTGGCGGATACCGGCTTTAATAACCCAATCATCGGCAATAACAAACTTAGTTTGTAAATAAACCGCTAAGTTACGCATGTCCATTTCAGGCACCCAAATTCGGCCGTCTTCTAATGGTTGTGAACTGATGTCTTGCAGCGCATCAATACCATAAATGAAGGTTGATTCAACATTATCCCAATCAACTTGGGTAGCAAAGTTAACGCGTAGGCCTTTCTTTTCTGACTTGATGAATGATTGTCCCCCTTCATAACCTTCGCTTAGGTTAGCTAGTGCAGTTGAAAAGAAAAACATGTTTTCAATTTTTTGCAGATAACCATCAACGGTTAATTGGGTGTTAGTGAATATATCTTGGTCGACGTATTTTAACATTAGGTTATGATTGCCACGCGGCCCTTGAGGTACGCCCAGCTTTACAATCCCAGTAGTATTGTCTATCGAGTAAGTTTTTTCGCCTGTGTTAGCATTGCCAACAACATCTATGTAGTCAGATTCTTGTTGGGCTTCGTAGTAGTTATACGTCAGTTGAATCGACTTATCGTCGTCGAGTTGATAGCCGAGTTTGGTAAAATAATTATTCGATTTAGTTTCTGATAAACCATAGACTAATCCGATAGCATCACCTTTGGAATCACGTTCAACACCTGTTTTTTCGGTAATGGCACTAAATACGTAACTGAAATTATCAACCGTGCCGTCTATTGATGTATCCACTCGATAACCGGCACTGTCTTGTAATTTTACCGCACTAAATTTACTGGAAGCCCCAACCTTAACTCGTGCTTTATCTTCACTGGCTCGTTTAGTGATGTAGTTGATGATGCCGCCTGAAGCGCCATTGCCATAAATTGAAGTCGCTCCTTTAATCACTTCAATACGCTCAATGACCCCTGCATCGATAGAGCTTATGCCTAATTTTCCATTTCGTAATGGGGTAGATTGTGGCACGCCGTCAATCATGACTAGTGCGGCACGACCGCGTAAGTTTTGTCCCGAGTTACTTGATGTGCCAGTGCTTGGCGCTAACCCTGGAACGCGAAATGCGAGTAAGTTTTGTAACTGCGAAGTCATTAACATGTCTTGTGCGAGGGTTTGTTGCTCAATAAGCGTGACTGAAGAAGGGACTTCCTCTATCCGTTCAGCAGAGCGACTGCCAGTAATAATCATTCGCTCCATTGAAGCTTGGTTTTCTGTGGCTTGTGTTGAAGATTCTGCATTGGCATGAGTTACGGGGAGTACTAATAAAAATAATGCACAATGTGTCGCAATAGCCAATTGGCTAGGCTTAAATAACATAGGTATACCGATTAACAAATAATGAAAGGTAGTTAATGATATTCATTATCATTAACTAGTACACATTATTTACATTTTTTACTTTTTTGCATTAAATCAGTTAGATATTAATAATTCATTTAACTAAGGGCTGTAGATCTTCATTATGAATTTCACTGCTGCTTGTCGTCATTGTATAAAAATCTGAACGCGTGATATGTCGTTGCTCTGTAGGAGTAAGCGATAATGCAGAAAACTGAAACCATAAGTTCAGTTAGAAGAGACCTGTTAAGCAGTCTTGCTTATTTTATCGTAAAAAGTTTGCAACAAGTGATTCGTGCATAATGACGATATAACCTTGCTGTACATGGTTGTATAAAGTAAATCGTTTTGTTGGGCGGATCATAACCGCCAAAGATCAGCAGCACCTAGTGCGTTTTAAGCGTTTAGCCTAAATTTTTCACACGTTAGTACTAGCTGTTCTCGTTAGATACGATAGCAATCGAACGGTTTGCCGGATTAAAAATGGTCTTTAACTTGAAATCTGAACTCCCAAGCGTTGATGTCGTTGCCCGTAGTGATCGGGACGGCAATATCAACATGGGCTACGTTACCGTAGCTGGATTTAGAAGAGTAAATCCGTGCGCCAATACCAATACTACCAATAGGGCCATCAACTTCGTTTTGCTCATCTGGGCCACCGCTTGCTTGACCTATATCGGCAAAAACAGCCCAACCTAACTCGGCCAGTTGATATAAATTGATGTTTGGATAGTATCGGATTTCACTCGTGAGCAACCATTGATTGTCACCATGTTGGTAGTCGTTGGGATATCCCCGTACACCGGTTTCGTCGCCAAGAGCAAACGTTTGATCAAGATAGTTATTGTGTGAGGTTGCGATACGCGCCTTGGAATAGGCTGTCCACTTAGGGCTGATTTGGTGGAAAAATTCAGCGGCTAAACCGACATTATAAAAATCTTGTTGGCCAGTTTGAATATCCGTTCGAGCATTAAGGGTCATTAGCAATAATTGATTGTCTTCCTGCCAACCGCGACTGCTTGAAGCCGTTACGTGATAACCCACAGCAGCACTGTCGGCAACGTCATTGGTTTCCAATCCTAAACTTACAGTGTGGTGCCAACCTAAGTTAAAGTCTTCGTTATTATTAATTAGATGAATATTGTTCAGCACTGTGTATTGGTCTTGCAGGTATTCGTAGCTGATCCAAGGGTAAACAAACTCACGATCAAACGGTAATGGTGAAATAGGGTAATCGTCGATGTTATTGAATTGATGTTGGTCTTGGGTTATCCCTAGGCTAATACGGTGCAATTGATCTGGCGTTTTATCGACTAACCAACCAAATCCAACGTTAGCATAATCAATAACATGTTCAAATTCGTTAATGTCTTGGCCATTTTGTCTTATGGTGTCGATGCGGGTATCTGTTAACCATGACAGGGCGTACATGTTTTGAGTGTCTAAAGTATAAAAGGGCTTATTAAAGGCGATAGCAGATGCTTGGCCGTCACTGTTGTCGTAAAAATCGACCGACACATTACCGTGTTTAATCCATCTTACTGGAGCATCAAAGGCAAACTTATATCCGGTGCGGTCGGCACTCGATTGGTATTTTATTTTAGTTTTAACCCCTAAACCCAGTAAGTTATCTTCCTTCATACCAAACGAGTATTTAGTGTCGCCGCCATTTTTACTCAAACTGACTGTTGGCAGTAATGACCAGTTATCCCAGGTTTCGACTAATACCACGTCTTCAACGTTGTCGTCGGCTAGTGGATCTTTTCTGGCAATGTTGATATCTGCATCGCGAATGTAAGGTTCATAGCGCAATAAGCGCTGCGCTTCTTCAAGATCTTTTTGAGTAATTTTTTCGCCTTTTTCAAAGCTTAAGCTATTGAGGATGGTCGACTCTTTGGTATTAATATGCAGATAGTTTGCCCAACGGTGAAGGAAAATAGCGTCCGGAGCTGACTCATCAAAAATAGGATGACTAACAATTACAATGTTTGCGACTTTTTCGACATCATGCTTATTGATTGTCGATGGACTAGAGGGCGTAGTGACAGAGTCATCGTTGGCTTTTAACTGTGCCGCACTGTCAGCAATAGTTGCTTGAACAGCAGGCGAAGAAAGCAGGATGACGAAAAAAAATACTGCCATAAATATGATTGGCATAGCTTCGTCCTTATTTTTATTGTTATGTTTTTTGAGAGGTCTGTAAGAATAGAACTATTGTTTTCAATATGAACTTTTTATGTTGCCTCTTTGTTTCATATCATACCTGAATAACATAATAGTCAAGCATTTAGCTTGAATAAAAATTTCATTAATCCATTTAAGTTATGTGGGTATTTGGGTTGTTAAAAAATAAGGGCAGCATTTATAGCTGCCCTTTAATACCGATAGGAAGGTAATGTTAACTTGTAAGATTTATAACGAACGGCGAGGGGGCACGATAACGTTAGCAAAAATAAGCCCAGCGATTAAGGACATAAAAATTAAGAATATTTGTGAGCCCAAATGGGCTTGATTGAGCATGGTTTCGCCCGAAATTAATGCATTGAGACCAATATAGGTTTTGCTACCAGGAACGAGAATAACGATACCTTGCAGTAACGCAATCGACACAGGCGCTTTCATCCAACGCGCATACAGATTTGAATAGATACCCACGGCTAGTGCACCGACAAAAATACCAATAGACTCACCTAGATAAATCCCACCTAGCATGGCAGAGAAAAATGCCACAATGCCAGCAAATATGCCCCAAGGAGAGTCTTTTAAGCGTGCTTTAAAGATAATAACCAACGACATGGACAGTAACGGCACCGCAGACCAAATAGCCCAACGAGGTAATGGTATTGGTTCGACATAGATAGTTTCACCAAAGATAGCTTTACCAATGGTCATACCAAGCACGGCACCAAAATACAGTTTAAATAACTGCATCACCGCATCCATAATACGTGCCGTACCAGAGATTAAATCTCGGGCGGCAAGTTCTGCTAAGCCGAGAGTGAGTGCAAGACCGGGAACAAAAATAATAATCCCCGACAAAATGGTTACGGGTAAATTGATACTCGGGTCTAATTGCGCAATCCCCGATGCCAAGATAGCGCACACTACCGCTGCCATCGGTTCGAGCATTTCTGCGATACGTTTTGAGCGTTCGGCCCAAAAAACTAAGCTGTATACCAGTAAACCAAAAATAGCTGACCAAAAAACGTCATGCCAACCGGTACCCATTAACATGGCGAAGGCACCCGCGCTTGAACCAAAAGCTAACAGCGTCAGTTTATGGCCATAAGGATTGGGTTTATTGGCGATTTCTTCTAAGCGTTCTAACGCTTCTTGTAAGGTTCGCTGTCCAGAACTGAGCTCTTCAACCAACTCAAAGGTACGAGCTAACGAGCCTAAATCTAAGTCGCCAGGTTTAACGCGTGCAACGTGATTGTATTCTTGCTCAGTGTCATGTTGGAGTACAAATGTCATCGATGTTGGCGATATTAAAAAATATCCTTCAATACCAAGGGTATTACATACCGTTTGCAAATGGGATTCTAAGCGATACGCAGGAGTACCAAATTTGTGCAGGTACTTACCTAATTTAATGATAAATCTACGTTTTTCTAAAAAATCCTGATTATCCACTGGGCAGTAGTCACTCTTGTTAAGGTATTGAGCTTATTTTGGCGCGAATATTAACCGATTAAGGCGTGTGTTTACAGCCAAACTGATTCAAAATGTAGTGATAACATCAACAAATCAAAGATTAGTATAATAACAATAATATAGACGACTTAAGGAATAACACATGACATTGATGGTATCGGGTTTATATGCGGGCTTAACGGCGCTGTTGGTTTTAGCATTATCTTATAAAGTGGTTAAATTTCGTCGAGCAAATAAAATTGGTATCGGTGATGGTGGCCATCAAGGATTATCCATTGCAATAAGAGCTCATGGCAACTTAATTGAAAATGCGCCCATAGCACTAATTTTGTTAGCACTGGCTGAACTGAATGGTATGCCGGTTTACTTGATTCACAGTTTGGGCACGGCATGGATTGTTGCGCGTTTATTACATGCTATTGGATTAAATCAAGGTCAAGGCGGCCATCACTTCGGTCGTTTTTGGGGCGTGTTAACCACTTGGATTGTGCTATTGGTTTTAGCGGTCGCTAATATTGGCTTCTTTCTAGGGTTATAGCATTGAAAGTATACGGGAATAGCAATATTCCCGCGTGTTTTACAAGGTTATAAAGGGATAAAAATATTTCACTTTTGATGTTTTTTTAGTCACACTTAGTGTCGCTGTACTGCTATACTCCGCGTCCGTTAAATTCAGCCATAGGCTGATGTTGTCATCGGATCAGCTAGGCTGGTTTTCCCCATTTATGTAGGTCATATACATGCAAGTTGAGTCAACGTTATTTAATTATCCAAAGTTTTGGGCTGAATGCTACGGAACGGCACCTTTTTTACCCATGTCTCGTAAAGAGATGGATATTTTAGGTTGGGATAGTTGCGATATTATTGTCGTGACTGGCGACGCGTATGTAGATCACCCAAGTTTTGGTATGGCGGTGATTGGGCGAATGTTAGAAGCCCAAGGTTATCGTGTGGGTATTATTTCGCAGCCTGATTGGTCAAACAAAGAAGACTTTATGCAACTAGGTCGCCCAAATCTATTTTTTGGGGTAACCGCTGGTAACATGGACTCGATGATTAACCGTTACACCGCTGACCGTAAGTTACGTCATGATGATGCTTACACTGCCGGTGATATTGGTGGCAAACGCCCCGATCGTGCCGTGACCGTGTATACCCAGCGTTGTAAAGAAGCTTTTAAAGACGTACCGGTTGTTATTGGTGGAATTGAAGCCAGTCTTCGCCGTATTGCCCATTACGATTATTGGTCAGATAAAGTGCGTCGCAGTGTGATTTTTGACGCCAAAGCCGACATTCTAATCTACGGCAATGCTGAACGGCCATTAATGGAAGTTGCACGCCGTATTGCTGCGGGTGAAGCCATTGGCGATATTGACGATGTTCGTGGTACCGCAACAATGCGTAAAGAGCCTATGCCAGGTTGGCGCGGTATGGATTCGCGTAAAATTGACCAACTACATAAAATTGAGCCATTACCTAGCCCATATGGTGCTGATGATGTTGGTTGCAGTAATTTGTCAGGTCCAACAGACGAAAAGATTTTTGATAACGAGGCTCCTAAGGCCATTAGCGTTCAACCGCCTCGTCCAAAGCCATGGGAAAAAACCTATGTGCTGCTTCCTGCCTATAACAAGGTCAGCGAAGACAAGTATTTGTATGCCCATGCCTCACGTATTTTGCACCAAGAGCAAAACCCGGGTTGTGCCCGTGCGTTGTTTCAACCACACGATGCCAACCGTGGTGTATGGGTAAACCCACCTGCGTGGCCATTAAACACCGACGAAATGGATGCGGTATTCGATTTACCTTATCAACGCATCCCGCATCCGATGTACGGCAAAGAAAAAATTCCTGCCTACGATATGATTAAGACATCTATCAATATCATGCGCGGTTGTTTTGGTGGTTGTTCATTCTGCTCGATTACCGAACATGAAGGACGCATTATTCAAAGTCGCTCGCAAGAGTCGATCATCAAAGAAATTAAAGATATTCAAGAAAAAGTACCAGGCTTTACTGGGGTTATTTCTGACTTAGGTGGCCCAACGGCAAACATGTACCGTTTAGGCTGTACCAGCGTGAAAGCGGAAAAAACCTGTCGACGTTTATCGTGTGTGTTCCCGTCTATTTGTGGCCATTTAGGCACAGACCATAAACACACCATCGACTTATACAAAGCGGCACGTGAAGTACCGGGCATTAAAAAAGTGTTAATTGCTTCGGGCGTTCGTTACGATTTGGCTATCGAAAACCCTGAATATATTAGAGAGTTAGCTAAGCATCATGTGGGCGGTTATTTAAAAATTGCCCCTGAACATACCGAAGAAGGCCCGCTCAGTAAAATGATGAAGCCAGGTATGGGAACCTATGACAAGTTTAAAGAACTGTTTGATAAGTTTTCTAAAGAAGCGGGTAAAGAACAGTTCTTAATTCCGTATTTTATTTCGGCGCATCCTGGTACTACCGATGAAGACATGATTAATTTGGCATTATGGTTAAAAGGGCAGAAATTTAAGCTCGACCAGGTGCAAAACTTTTATCCATCTCCGATGGCAAATGCGACCACGATTTATCATACCGAACTTAATTCACTGAAAAACATTAAGCATGATAGTGAACAAGTGACAGTACCGAAAAAAGGCCGTCAGCGTAAATTGCATAAATTCTTATTGCGTTACCACGACCCAATGGGTTGGCCGATGATCCGTGAAGCGTTAGTGGCTATGGGTAAAGAGTCGTTAATTGGTAATGGTCCCAATCATTTGGTGCCACCCGAAACGCGTAATGAGCAAACTAAAGTGAAGTGGGGCCAAAAGCCATCGGCTAAAGCGAAAGAACAAAACGGCCAAAAAGCCATGACTCGTTTTTCTGCCGATCAGTTTGAAGACCGTAAAGGTAACACTAAAGCAGATAAAGGCAGTGCTAAGCCTGTAGGGCAAAAAACCAAGTCTCCAGCTAAGGCTTCGGGCCAAGTGGCAAAAGGGCAAGCGCCTAAAAGCCAAGGCGCTAAGCGTCCAGCTAAAGCGACCACTTGGGCGACTAAGTCTAAATACGCCAAGTAAGCTAACACGTTAACTTATTGTCATATAAACCCGCATTAACGTTGCGGGTTTTGTTTTTCTAGCAGCAATAGATTCAATAACAAGGTAATCTGCTTCGATACTTACGTCTTTTAATTTAGTCTGCTCAGTAGTCGTTTTGTTATACTACTGTACTTATTGATTAAATTACCCAATGGTTTGATAAACAAGGAACGATCATTATGCCAACGTTAATTAGGCTTAGCGCATATCTCAGTGGTGTATTGCTGTGTGGTAGCACTTTGTTGGTTAATCCTGCTTATGCCGCAAACTCGGTACAGCAACAGCAATTTTTTGAAGCTATTAGCGCTCTGTGTGGCAAAGCTTTTGCCGGTAAGATCACTGCTGGTGGCAGTGAAGGAGATGGTTTTAGTGGCAAACGATTAGTTATGCATGTAAGAGATTGCACCAATCATCAGTTACGTATTCCATTTCATGTTGGCGATGATCACTCTCGCACTTGGGTGATAACTCAAACCGATACCGGATTGCGCTTAAAGCATGATCATCGTCATAAAGATGGCACCGATGATAAAGTGACTATGTATGGTGGAGAGACCCGCGATACTGGCACTGCCAACTTACAAACGTTTCCTGTGGACGATGAGTCTATTGCCAACTTCAAGCAACATGGCTTAACACAGTCGGTCACTAACGAGTGGCAGATGATGATTGAAGCGCATACTTTTACTTATCGTTTAACCAGAGAGAATCGCGATTTTAAAGTTGAGTTTGATTTATCTCAACCAGTGGCATTACCGCCAGCGCCTTGGGGATATAAATAGGTTTTTGATAAGTATATCGGTTAGGCATGGCCTGCGGCCACTAACGTCGTGGCGCTTCGACCACACCAGAATAAGGTAGTAAGTTGTCAACTTACCCAGGCTAATTTAAGCGTCATCCCGGTAATGCTCGTGAGCCGGGATCCAGGTTTATTCTTTTGTACTTTTGTACTTTTGTATTTATGGCCTGCGGCCACTAACGTCGTGGCGCTTCACCCACACCAGACCAAGAGGAAACCAACGGCTGTTCCCTCTTGGAACTCCCAGCCGCCCCGCAACATTTTCAAACAGCGAAAAGGTCGCC
>NZ_JACJEU010000069.1:0-1259 GCF_014164215.1 Shewanella sp. SG44-2 | reverse complement strand
GAAATGAATGTGAGTACCGACTAATCCAGCTGGGTGCACGCCGTTAAAGCGCTGCACACTGACTTTCGATAAGTCGTACTCACTGCTAGCATCTGCCAATAACGAAGCGCCATCATCTTGGCATATTTTATGCATTGGTAAAAGGAGAAGTAACCGACTCATCTTTTTTAATTGACGACACCTGATAGAAACCTTTAACCTTTAGTATTAAAACTTAATTCGCGTAATGACGTTTAAAGTCAAAGACAACTTTAACCATCTATTAAAACCATACATAAGTTGTAGTTAACGCTTAGTTAAATACAACTTTTGTTTTATCTCTTAATAAATATCACGATGAACACTGCCAATCACACTCTCATCTTTTTACCCATGTAGACAATGAGTATAAGTATATTCAGATAATCGTTGCCCACCAGTATCCCCTCGAGCACTTTAATAGATTACCCTGTTCAGATTAATGTTTCTTAATTGTTACTTAGGCTTGTTCCGTAAAGTTTTTTTGGGAGGAGCCCTAATAAAATACTTTATAAATAGCGTTAACCAAGGTGTACTAACTAGGTTACTGACTATTAAGACTGCTGCACTACAGGCATAGTATATTGTAGAGAGTGTTATGTCATTTTTATTAGGAAGATAGACGCTATAACTAGAATAAAGTGCATAAAAAAAGCCAGTAGGGGTGACTACTGGCTTCATAAAAATGTAGATTTAATCTAGTGTTTTGTGCCTCAGCTAGTACCTAAAACTGCTGGAACCAACGCTGGATTTGTTGAGGATCTTTACTTTGAGTTAACGATAACATCAACAGTATACGAGCTTTTTGTGGATTCAGATTACCAGCAGCAACAAAGCCATATTTGGCATCGTCTATTTCAGCATCTAGAGTAGTTGCACCGGTCGGTACACGGCTAGAGCGGACAACCAATATGCCTTTTTTGCTCGCCTTAATGAGTGTATCGAATACAGAGTGATAAATGTTGCCGTTACCTACACCCGCACTAATAATGCCATCAAACTCCGCTTCAACCATAGCTTTAGCAGGTAAATCACTAGCATTAGCATTAGCATAGTTATAAACAATACCTACCTTTGGTAAAATATCGAGTTTGCTGATATCAAAAGGGGTTTGAGTCTGACGAATCCCCATGAAATAACAAACAGGAACAATAAGATATTTTAAATTAGGTGGGAACATTCATGGCATTTGGTGATCAAATTTATCGCCAAACAAAAATTACCACGAGTAAATGCCATGA
>NZ_JACJEU010000068.1:0-1302 GCF_014164215.1 Shewanella sp. SG44-2 | reverse complement strand
TGTCCCGTCCTGAGATAAGTTGACACATTGGAGACTTATCTATGAAACCTTCAGTATCAATCAATATAAAACGTACTCAACGAGATTACACGTTAGGCTTTAAATTAGCGGTTGTTAGTCAAGTAGAAAAAGGCGAGCTAACGTATAAGCAAGCTCAAGACCATTATGGCATTCAAGGGAGAAGTACCGTCCTAACATGGTTACGAAAACATGGTAGATTAGATTGGTCCCAGCCGATTGAGCATTCACCTATGTCCAAATCTACAGAAACACCCGCCCAGAAAATCAAACGATTAGAGAAACAAGTCTCCAATCTCGAAATGAAAAATATGATTTATGGCGATATGGTCGAGTTACTTAAAAATGAGTACGGTATTGATTTAGAAAAAAAGTACTTAGCCGAACGCTCTGGCTTGCCAAAGAAAAAGGCACTGTAAAGCTAGCGACAGCGAGTCGGCAGTTTAACCTATCAAGACAAGCTGTTTATCAATGGAAGCAGCGCTTAGCAGCAAGAGCTGACATGTTAAAACCGGTGATGACGATGGTTATGTATTGGCGTCAGTTCATGCCCAGAGTGGGTACGCGTAAGCTTTATCAACTCATCAAGCCACAGTTACTTAAACAAGGCATAAAGCTAGGTAGGGACGGCCTATTTCGGTATTTGAAACAACACAATATGTTAGTAAAGCCTAGGAAGAATTACACCAAGACAACCCATAGCCATCATTGGTTGAGAAAACACCCAAACTTACTCAAAGACAGAGTGGTGAAGGGGGTTGAAGAGGTGTTTGTCAGTGACATAACCTACGTAAAATCAGACGAAGGAACTCACTATTTATCATTAGTCACAGATGCATATTCAAGAAAAATAATGGGTTATGAATTAAGTGATGAAATGAAAGCCAGTGATGTCGTTAAAGCATTGGAGATGACGATAAAGAATCGTCAGACAACCAGTGATGTCATTCATCATTCAGATAGAGGGATACAGTACTGCTCAGCAGAATATCAACATAAATTGGCTGCGAATGCGATAAGGCCATCGATGACAGATGGGTATGATTGTTATCAGAATGCGTTAGCTGAGCGAGTGAATGGTATTTTGAAGCAAGAGTTTTTACTTTACCGTTGTCGTACGATGAAGGAGCTGGCAATACTCATCAAAGAATCGATTAGGACTTATAACGAGTTAAGACCGCACCTTAGTTTAGGAATGAAAACCCCAAACGAAGTGCATGAAAAAGCCAGTCGGGAGTTCCAACTGGCTTAATAAAAACCGTCAACCTATTTTAGGACTAGACA
>NZ_JACJEU010000067.1:0-1322 GCF_014164215.1 Shewanella sp. SG44-2 | reverse complement strand
CACTATTTCGATTGATTTGGCCAAGAATGTATTTCAAGTCCTTGGGATGGATTGTCATGCAAAACAAGTCTTCAATAAGCGTTTAAATCGCACTCAACTGACCGAATTTATGCTGCAACAACCCAATTGCGATGTGGTCTTCGAGGCTTGTTATTCATCCCATTACTGGGGGCGTAAGTTTCTCGCTATGGGGCATAACGTTAAGCTCATTCCTGCCCAACATGTCACCCCGTTCGTACGAGGCAGTAAAAATGATAACAATGACACAATGGCGATTTATGAAGCTAGCTTTAGGCCTAACATTCGTTTCGTGCCAGTGAAAACCGAAGAGCAGCAAGAAATATTGATGTTACACCGTGTTAGAGAAGGAGAAAACCGCCTGCACTAATCAAATTCGGGGTGTCTTAGTTGATTTTGGCATTTGCTTTGCCCAAGGCTATAAAGCATTTGAAGTGGCTATGTGGGACATCATTAATGATGCATCACAACGTCCCATAATCAAGCTGATGGCAAATGACTTCTGGGGTGAATATCAAAGTGTAAATACACGTTTAGACAGAATTAATACCTTGATAAAAAAGCTTATTGAGCGTGAGCCTAATGGCAAAATATTACTGAGTATTCCAGGTGTCGGCCCCATCATCGCTTCAGCATTTGTCGCATCAATTGGCCGAGGCCAGGCTTTTAATACCGCTAAAGAGTTGGGTGTGTGGCAGGGGTTAACTCCTAAACAATTTGCCTCTGGCCATAATGGCAGTATTACCAAACGAGGCAATGGCTATTTACGCAAGCAACTTATTCATGGTGCCAGAGCAGTCGTCAGCCACGCTAGTAAAAAACAAGATGATTTAAACCTTTGGATAATGCAGTTAAGAAGCCGAAAAAGCATCTGCAGTACGGTGGTTGCCACCGCCCATAGACTCGCCAGACTAATATGGATTTTATTACAAAAACAAGTGCCTTATGTTCCGCAATATGCTGCAAATCAAGGTGTAAACCATGGTACTTGTTAACACTGTTGTCGCTATCTTGCTGAGCTCGGGCTGGCCAAGGGTAATAAACCCGACTGGATGATAATAGCCGCAAGATAGCACATTAAACACTCACCAAGGTTGTTGTTAACGATGAAGAAATGGCTCAGTCCAACCAGTGCTAGCCTGAATAGGCCAAGGATAGTGTAAACCTAATCCGCATGGATGTTTCAATTGATAGGCGCAGTGGTACGGATTTCATTAGGGGCGCAGCTTGACTGTTAAGCCCGTATATATGGCAGTACAACCGCTTCTAGCGGTAAATGAGTCGCATCAAAAACAATGACAAGT
>NZ_JACJEU010000066.1:0-1335 GCF_014164215.1 Shewanella sp. SG44-2 | reverse complement strand
ACAGATTTCTTGTTTAGATTGTTAAAGAACGTTGATATCAATTTTTCAGACATCACCATAAGACGCTAGGTCGTTGGCTTGGGGTGCGTATTCTACGCTTTCCCGTGTTGGCGTCAAGTGTTTTTGCAAACTTTCTTTTCACCTTGAACTCAGTGTTTTGAAGCACTTAATTCAACCTGACTCACTAACCGCTTGCGCTGTCTGCCGTGTCAGTGGATGCGCATTATAGGCACCACACGTTTTTTCGCAAGGCCTTTTTTAACTAATTTATCAATTAATTTTTATACTTAACTTAACACCACATTAAGCACACCTTACCCACAGACTTACCCACAAATATGGATCATTAGATTCATATTTTACCCATGGTCAGATAGGCAAGCATATTAACGCTTTTGATTATGGGCTTTGCATTTGTTCACTATGCAGCCCAAAGTTAGATAAATCATGTTTGGCCAGTAATATAATCAAGGTAAAAATAATGCGTACTGACACACTTTTGTGTAATCAATCCAACATGAAACCTAGAGAGGTGCTTCGTGACATCAATTATCGACCTGAGACGCCTTAGGATCTAATAACAGCATAAGCCGATATTGATGGATGAAAGGTATTCAATATTATCGAATGATAAAATTCACCTTTATTGTTACTTACAAAGGGAATTCAATCATTATTGGAGGATTACCGACTCAGCTGTCATTAAATGGGAAAGCATCGTTACAAGATAACCAATAATGAATCTACAATTACGCCTCATTTGTTCAAGTAGCAGTATAATCTCAGTGCAATAAACAAGGTTAAGTGATGTTTGTTTGGCCAGGAACAAATGACACTATTTAGTGTGGTAATGGAGATAAATGCGAGAACATGGCTGGTTGAGTTTGCTCTGAAAGTACAAATACCCCAGAAGCGAAATTGCAGAGATAACGCAGTAATGGAACGTTTTTCTCGAAGCTTTAAACACAATGGATGCCAAAGTATGGCTACAGCAATTTTGATGAAGTGAAGCTCACGGCTCTGAATGACTTACTAGGGGACGACAAGACGTGATTATTGCAATAACAACTATATGTCCTTCCGACAACTACTGACATGAAAGCATAAAGACACAAACCCATTTAAGTAGAGATTTAGTTGGTCACATCACTGATTCAATTATGTTCTAGGCGGTGGGCAATGCTGACCAATTAAGTAATATAAATGGTATTTATACCATTTACATTAAATATGTGATCTAATTGCTCGTCATTTCCTTACTTCAGTATCGATGAATAATCTCAATCTTGCAGCATTAGTTAAATCTGAGAAACGCGCACGTAAACGTATGCGTTA
>NZ_JACJEU010000065.1:0-1377 GCF_014164215.1 Shewanella sp. SG44-2 | reverse complement strand
TAATCGGGTAGCCGGAGGTATCTAGCCTCCAGCCCCCACACCACCCTGCATGCGGCTCCGCACAGGGCGGTTCATTTAGAACCCCTAACTAAACTTTCTGGTTAGGATAATGAACTGCGATCCATCCATCTCTTAGTGAATATAATCCTGCTTTCTTCAGATACTCATTACTCAGTGCTTGCTGTATTCCTGGTGTCTTCGAGCTACGCCAAGGGCCTTTACTTGTGATACCACAAGCAACAGCAGCTTGGATCCTGACGCCACGTTTTAGTAAGTTTTGTACCTTAGTCCGTGGTTTTCGCCACTGACGCCAGTAGCACATACGTACACGACGTCGGATCCAGTGATCTAAATCGACACATCCTTGATAAGCGTTAGCGATGCCAAAGTAGTTGATCCAGCCTTGCATGTATTGACGCACTTTAAACAGCTGATATTCCATACTAACGCCCCAATTTCGGTTCGTCAGCCGTCTCATCTTTTGTTTGAAAATGTGCAATGTTTTAGCATGCCACTGGATTTTCCCGCGATTAAATGTGAAGCCTAGGAACTTGCTTTGACTTACCTTAACCACTTGGCTTTTCTGTTCATTAACACCCAGTTTTAGCTTAGTGGCAAGGTATTGAGTGATGCTCTTGAGTACTCGTTCTCCCGCTCGAATAGACTTTACCAAAATGATAAAGTCGTCCGCGTAGCGGGCGAATTTATGCCCTCGGCTTTCCAACTCTTTATCCAGACTATCCAACATAATGTTAGAGAGTAATGGCGAGAGTGGGCCACCTTGAGGCACACCTTCAAAGCTTGCTTCAAATTGGCCATTGACCATCACACCTGCTCGAAGGTACTTACCAATAAGCGCCAACAGACGCTTATCCTGCACCTTACTTCTAAGTTGAGTCATCAAGAGATCATGATTAACTCGGTCAAAGAACTTAGACAGATCAACATCGACGGCAAATTTGCGTTTCTGTTTGATGATATCCCTTACTTGCAGTACCGCTTGCTTGGCATTTCTGTTCGGCCTAAAGCCAAAGCTGTTAGTCGAGAAGAATGGGTCAAACAGTGGCGTGAGTATTTGAGCAATAGCTTGCTGTATCACGCGGTCAATGACGTTAGGGATCCCCAATTTGCGTTTACCGCCATCGGGTTTGTCGATCTCCACCCGCCTGACCGCTGAGGGTTGGTATTCACCTCGCTCTAATTGAGATTTACACAGTTGCCAGCCGCCTTGTTGCATCCAGAGCGGGAAGGCTTCGATGGTCATGCCATCGATGCCCGCCGCGCCTTTATTGGCTTTAACTTGACGCCAAGCTCGGTGTAGATTTTCAGGTTCGAGCAGTTGTTGAAATAGATCGCGGTTGAAGGCCGGTTGCATAT
>NZ_JACJEU010000064.1:0-1473 GCF_014164215.1 Shewanella sp. SG44-2 | reverse complement strand
TGAGAGCCTACAAGGATAAGAATTTGAAGCTGTTGAAATGGCATTGGATGTCAGCAATTAAGATGCTTCAAAATTTAGTAAGGGACCCACAAGCATCCTATTAAATTCGTGGGGATCCCTCAGACCCTGACCCCACTAAATTATTGTGTTTCTATTTTTGAGCCTGACGGCGAACCATTTTCTTTGTATCTGACAATGAGGGTTTTATACGAAATATTTAGTTCGGAGTCTGATTTTCTTAATTCCAAGTTGAAGCACTCGTACATTTCTGCTTCGGTATTGGAAGCATTGCACGGGTTACCGGATTTGGCTGATGCAGTGGTGATGCTAACGAGAGCAAAAAACACACCGCTTGTTGCCGCTAGTTTCCAGTGCATAGTTCCCCTAACGCCCGCCGATACGGCGATTATGAGTGTTTTGCAATGAAGTTGCAGCGAGTAATTGTCCAAGCCCAACTTGTTGGGTGAACATAAGGCGCTTGTTATGCACGTTTGTCTACTTTCCATGGTGGGTTTAAACGATTTTCACCAGCCCAATAAAGCTTTATTTTATTACCAGACGGATCTTTAATTATCGCTTCTTTCCAAAGATAACGCTGTTCTGTTGGTTCTTGTTCAAAGACAATACCTTTTTGTGCTAGGTTTTCACATAGTTCTTCAAGGTCTTCGTGCTCGAAATAGATAACTGAATGATTTTCAAATTTATCGTTTTCGAGAGAAAGAGAAAAGGTAGAATCGCCTTCTGGGCAAGAGAAACGAGCATAATGGGGTGTATCAACAATTTGAGTGAAGCCCAGCTTTAGATAAAACTGAACAGCATCTTCCATATTTTTAACGTGTAAAGTGACCTGATTAAGTTCCATCTATCCTCCAAGAGCATAACGCCCAAAGCGGCGGCGAAGCCGTCCAGCCACGAAGTGGCGATGCTGTCTTTGCTTGTTATGCGCCATTACCAAGCGCTATTATTGCAACAATCAATGCCGTAGAAGAAATAAAGAAACTAGACAGTGCTATCAAGAAATTCGACGAATTTGACATTCGAGCATAATAGAACTCTCGCATTTGCTTAGTATTTTTGTCTCGCTCTTCAAGTGATATTTCTTCATTTGTATGAAACTGCCTTGATGCCTCTATAACATTTCTTTCTATATTTGCGTGCCACTCTTTATTAAAAGCATCTGTAGCATTGAATATTACGTTAATAAACTTTTTGTACATTAATACAACCTTCTATACGAAAGAGTGACATTAGCGAAAGCGCATAACGCCCACTTAAGCGGACAAAAACAGTTGGTTATAATGTGAAGCGAAGCGGAACCTAACCAACTGTTTTTGTTCCGTTTGAAGTGCTTGTGTACGCCCAGCATGGGCATGAACTAATGAGGTGAAAGTCCTCTGTAGGAAGGTCACCGTTACTCTTATTAATTAGAGAATAACATACTGTTATTAAACGTTAACTACTAGTGAATGGCAA
>NZ_JACJEU010000063.1:0-1563 GCF_014164215.1 Shewanella sp. SG44-2 | reverse complement strand
TCATCGTTGCATTGAGTTTAAATTTTTTGATTGCCAACATTCCGAAGAACAGAAGACAATTTCGAATAACTCAACACCTGTGAATGTCCACACAGATTTCTTGTTTAGATTGTTAAAGAACGTTGATATCAATTTTTCAGACATCACCATAAGACGCTAGGTCGTTGGCTTGGGGTGCGTATTCTACGCTTCCCAGTGTTGGCGTCAAGTGTTTTTTCAAACTTTCTTTTCGCCTTGAACTCAGTGTTTTGAAGCACTTAATTCAACCTGACTCGGTAACCGCTTACGCTGTCTGCCGTGTCAGTGGATGCGCATTATAGGCACCACACGTTTTTGCGCAAGGCCTTTTTTAACTAATTTATCAATTAATTTTTATACTTAACTTAACACCACATTAAGCACACCTTACCCACAGACTTACCCACAATTATGGATCATTAGATTCATATTTTATCCATGGTCAGATAGGCAAGCATATTAACGCTTTTGATTATGGGCTTTGCATTTGTTCACTATGCTGCCCAAAGTTAGATAAATCATGTTTAGCCAGTAATATAATCAAGGTAAAAATAATGCGTACTGACACACTTTTGTGTAATTAATCCAACATGAAACCTAGAGAGGTGCTTCGTGACATCAATTATCGACCTGAGACGCCTTAGGATCTAATAACCGCATATGCCGATATTGATGGGTGAAGGTTAGGCAGTATTATCGAATGAGAATATTCGCATTTATTGTTACTTACATAGGGAATTCAATCATTAAGAGGTAACCAACTAATCAGTAGAGAAACCATCACTACAAGATAGCCAATGATGAACCTACAATTACGCCTAACTTGTTACAGCAAGAGCGTAATGTTGGCGCTATAAATCAGGTCTGATTTTATAACGTATATTAGGCCTAGAACAAAATGGACCTATTTAGCTGTGGTAATAAATTTATATGTGGGACATTGGTGAGTTGCCTGTTGTGAAAGACAAAATTCCAATTTGGTTTGAGCAAATATGAAAGCCATGAAAGTATAAAATAGGACAGAATATCAACCGAAGACATAACTGCTGGCAAAATGCAGTAATGCCATCCTTCTTTGGAAGCCTTAAAACAAAATCGATACCTCAGCGTGGCTGCTATTGTAGCTTAATGAATCTGTAGATGACGTATATGCACAAAATCCAAAGGCCTGCAGAGTTGATACTTTAAGGAATGAACTAGATCAATGAATTAATACCATTTACATTAATTAATTGGTCATATCCACTAAAGCAACGATTTGCGAGTTCATTCTGACGAAGCCATTGCCACACTTGTTCTATAGGGTTGAGTTCTGGCGAATAGGGCGGAAGCTTAAGGATACTAAGGTTATCAGAGTCCTCAGTCAGATCTTGTTGATGCCAACCTGCACCATCCATGATGACCAAAGCATGACGACCCAATTCGGTAGCCTCTGAAATTAATGTTAAATGCTCCCACATATATTCACTGTTGGCATGCGGGGCAATAATAGCCTCTGTCGTGCCCGTTGCAGGACACACCGCACCATATAAATATGCTGATTCG
>NZ_JACJEU010000062.1:0-1658 GCF_014164215.1 Shewanella sp. SG44-2 | reverse complement strand
ACCGTGACGCTAGCGACTGGCACCCAAGTTGGCGACACCTTGATTGTCACTGATGGCAACGGCAACACCCTATTTAACGGCCCTGTGACTCAGGACATGCTCGACAACGGTTATCCGGTGGAAGTCCCTGTCACTGCAGGCGCGACCGATGTTGATGTCACAGCGCAAGTGATTGATATCGCCGGTAACCCATCTGCGACCGCCACTGATACACAACCTGTTGATGCCACTATGGCACCTGCACCGACTGTAGAATTCAGCGGCATGGGCAGCGACGGTATCTTCAACAGCGATGAGATCGGCAGCGACGGCACTGTGACCGCCACCGTCACCCTAGCGACTGGCACTGAAGTTGGCGACACCTTGATTGTCACTGACGGCAATGGCAACACCCTATTTAACGGCCCTGTCACTCAAGACATGCTCGACAACGGCTTTGACGTTGAAGTCCCTGTCACTGCAGGCGCGACCGATGTTGATGTCACCGCACAAGTGATTGATATCGCCGGTAACCCATCTGCGACAGCGACAGATACACAACCTGTTGATGCCACCATGGCACCTGCACCCACCGTTGAGTTCAGCGGCATGGGCAGCGATGGTATCTTCAACAGCGATGAGATCGGCAGCGACGGCACTGTGACCGCGACCGTGACGCTAGCGACTGGCACCCAAGTTGGCGACACCTTGATTGTCACTGACGGCAACGGCAACACCCTATTTAACGGCCCTGTCACTCAAGACATGCTCGACAACGGCTTTGACGTTGAAGTGCCTGTCACTGCAGGCGCAACTGATGTTGATGTGACCGCGCAAGTGATTGATATCGCCGGCAACCCATCTGCAACAGCCACTGATACACAACCTGTTGATGCCACCATGGCACCTGCACCCACCGTTGAGTTCAGCGGCATGGGCAGCGATGGCGTGTTCAACAGCGATGAGATCGGCAGCGACGGCACTGTGACCGCGACCGTGACGCTAGCGACTGGCACCCAAGTTGGCGACACCTTGATTGTCACTGATGGCAACGGCAACACCCTATTTAATGGCCCTGTGACTCAGGACATGCTCGACAACGGCTTTGACGTTGAAGTGCCTGTCACTGCAGGCGCGACCGATGTTGATGTCACCGCGCAAGTGATTGATATCGCCGGTAACCCATCTGCAACCGCAACAGATACACAACCTGTTGATGCCACCATGGCACCTGCACCCACCGTTGAGTTCAGCGGCATGGGCAGCGATGGCGTGTTCAACAGCGATGAGATCGGCAGCGACGGCACTGTGACCGCGACCGTGACGCTAGCGACTGGCACCCAAGTTGGCGACACCTTGATTGTCACTGATGGCAACGGCAACACCCTATTTAATGGCCCTGTGACTCAGGACATGCTCGACAACGGCTTTGACGTTGAAGTGCCTGTCACTGCAGGCGCGACCGATGTTGATGTCACCGCGCAAGTGATTGATATCGCCGGTAACCCATCTGCAACCGCAACAGATACACAACCTGTTGATGCCACCATGGCACCTGCACCCACCGTTGAGTTCAGCGGCATGGGCAGCGATGGCGTGTTCAACAGCGATGAGATCGGCAGCGACGGCACTGTGACCGCGACCGTGACGCTAGCGACTGGCACCCAAGTTGGCGACAC
>NZ_JACJEU010000061.1:0-2003 GCF_014164215.1 Shewanella sp. SG44-2 | reverse complement strand
TTGCCATTCACTAGTAGTTAACGTTTAATAACAGTATGTTATTCTCTAATTAATAAGAGTAACGGTGACCTTCCTACAGAGGACTTTCACCTCATTAGTTCATGCCCATGCTGGGCGTACACAAGTCATTCCAAAGGACAAAAAACAGTTGGTTTTTGCTCCTGCGTCGCTTATTTTAACCAACTATTTTTTGCCTCTGAATGAGGCGTTAACTGCACTTAGAGGTTTGAGTGATCTACGAAATTCGAATTAATGATGTAGTAATTGGTACTACCAACTTAGAAGGTGGTGATCCGCCGATGGGGTTCGTATTTGGCAGTGTCACTCCAACTGAAAACTATGAGTTTTTATCTGGTGTGGTGAAAGCTGAGCTATATGAGCAGGGCCGAGATACCGAAATCAAATGTGAGTCTATTTCTTTTGAAGACCTTACAAAGGAAATGGGAGAAACGTGCCTTGAAGTCACAGCTCTTATAGATTCTTATGAGGAATATGATAAGTATTTTAAACACCATCGAGAAGCTTATGAAAAACAGTTCTCGTAATCAGCAGTTAACAAGTAAAGGCATTGGACGCGATAAAGCCGCGCCCATGCTTTAAGCGTTAGCTGCATGGAGAGTCAATTGAGAGGAATCTGTAAATTGTGCGGTATAGATCGAGAGCTTAGAAACTCTCATGCTATTCCAGATTCAATATTTAATGTGATTTTCAAAGAAAACTCAGGAAAAGCAATTCTTCTTACTGTTGATGGAAGAAAGATTGATTATACTTCTGATAGTTTAGATACAAAGCAATTGTGTGATATTTGTGAGAAAAAACTTAATCATTCCTATGAAAAATATTCAATAAATTTACTAAGAAACTCGTATAGAAACGTTTCAAAAGAAAGCGAGGGTATTAATTTTTCTGAAGTAGATGTCGAAAAATTCATGAAATTTATTTTGGCTATATACTGGAGAGCTGCAGTTTCTGAACATGAAAGTTATAGAGGTGCGGTAATGCATGAGGAGTTACTCTATAAAAATGGCGCAGAAAAATTAAGACTCTGCCTTCTTGAAAATTCAAAAATTCCTGCATCATTATTTAGCGTAAAAATTCGCAGGCTGCGAGATCTTAGTGGTTCTTTTAGCCTTCAGACTTTAAAAAATCTAATAGTAACTCCTTTTCATCGGCCATATGGAAAAGATGAAAAAGTCTCTGTAAATTTCGTGATAGAAGGTTTTTATATTTCTGTAATTATGCCAGCGCTGTCTGATAAAGAAAGGCGAAAGGATATGGTCTTATATGCTAAGGGGAATCAATTTACTGCGGGATATGTAGACGCATTATCAATTCCAGAATTAAAGGAAACTATTAGGGTTATGGGTTTGAAAATTAGAATGGGACATAGTAATGTCGGCAGCTAACAAGGCCATTAAATTCGTTCCCTGCGGTCTCAGGACGCTCGAAAACTCGCGCCTTTTATGGCGACGTTAGGTTTTTAGGATCGAATTGTGAATTATTCTCGTGTTATAAAATTTTCATTGCTCTTATTTTTTTCAAGTATTATTTTATCTACACTTAATTCTTTTGTGTTTGGGTATAGCACAATAAATTCTATGTGGGTTCAATACCTTACAGGAAGCTTTTGGGCCTTTTTAGTGTACATCTACCTTTCAATTAAACAGGTAGAAAGGCCTTATCTTCATGCGATATTGGTTACATTATTACTCTTGATTTTAGATGCTATTATAGGGATATTAATGCACGTATATATTGATCTAGAATTTGTTTTAAATATTTATATTTTTTCATATTTTCTTGCTTTTTTAGAGGTCAGTATTGGTACAGCAGTAGGAATAAAAATTAGAAAGTATAGATTTAAGGCTGAAATAAAAACCTAATCGGGTAGCCGGAGGTATCTAGCCTCCAGCCCCCACACCACCCTGCATGCGGCTCCGCACAGGGCGGTTCATTTAGAACCCCTAACTAAACTTTCTGGTTAGGATAATGAACTGCGATCC
>NZ_JACJEU010000060.1:0-2122 GCF_014164215.1 Shewanella sp. SG44-2 | reverse complement strand
GGATCGCAGTTCATTATCCTAACCAGAAAGTTTAGTTAGGGGTTCTAAATGAACCGCCCTGTGCGGAGCCGCATGCAGGGTGGTGTGGGGGCTGGAGGCTAGATACCTCCGGCTACCCGATTAGGCACTACCTAGCACCGAACTATATCTTTTGTTTATTGAAACTGTAATTGAAATCTCGTTTTTGCACATTACGGTTATCATATTCCGCGTACCAAAGAACATTTCGAGGATCATCTATAGCTTTTTGGGTATAAACTTTAAGTGAGTCGTAATCACTTTCTGAAAGAAATAAAGCACACCTGATAATACGAGAAATATTGATTTCACTATCTAGAGCTAACAAAGGCTGGATAATTTCTTTCGCTCTTTCTGCATCAGAATAGTTTTTTTTAATCCAAACTTCGATGTCATCTTCAAACTTCTTCATGGTATGCCTAACAGCTTATTGATTAGCAGCAGGATAACCTCCTGCTTTCTTGTAAGTTTCTTCGTCAAAATATCACTTGTAAGTGTTTGTTGTAAATATATTATTTAACAAAAAATACAGGTTAAATATGACAATTTAGCAGATAAAAAAGATGCATAGGTGTTTACGAGGTCTGCATAGCACTTTTATATATATTACAAACTATTGATAATAATGAGTTAATGTTTAACAGTTAGTATTATCGATGCGCCAATCCAACGATTTATGCATCTTTTTCATAGCAATTATCTCAACTTCAACTATAACTGTATATAAACACAGTGCATTGGTAAGGTAACGGTTATGGGGCAATTAACATTTTTGGAGGCTATACGGACAGAGATCAGGGTACGCCATTACAGCTATCAAACAGAAAAATCCTACCTCTATTGGAACCGCTATTTCATTCGACATTGCAATATTCGTCATGGCGCTGATATAACCCCCGCTTTGATTGAACAATTTCTCTGTTTTTTAGCAGTGGAGTGCGAAGTGTCGGCGAGCACCCAGAAACAGGCTCTATGTGCCATTGTATTTGCTTGTCGCCATGTGTTAAAAATTGAGCCCAATGAGTTACAATTTCCCTATGCAAAAGCCCCTAAACGAATACCGCAGGTATTGTCTAACGAAGAAGCAAAACTGATCATCAGCAATTTGTCAGGCTACCACTATTTAATTGGTGCCATCCTATTTGGCTCAGGGCTAAGATTAAAGGAAGCCTTAAAACTTAGGGTAAAAGATATTGATCTAACCACTAAATCTATCTTTGTGTACCGAGGTAAAGGGCAAAAAGATCGAGTTTGTATGCTACCTAACGGATTGATTGATGTTCTAAAGTCACAAATGAAACAGGTAAAAAAGCTCCACGAGGCGGATTTGTCAGATGGCTTTGGACTTGCTTCATTGCCCATCTCTCTCATCAGAAAATACCGCAGTAACGCCTCTAAGTTTCATTGGCAATATCTCTTTCCTGCTAGCCGCCGTTGTATGCACCCAAGTGACAACTATGTGTGCAGACACCATATTCATCCAACGGCTTTTTCACGTGCATTAAGGCAAGCTACCACTAACTGTGGTATAGATAAGCGCGTTACCGCCCATACTTTCCGCCATTCATTTGCAACATCTTTATTACTCAAAGGCCATGACATTCGTACCATCCAAGAGTTATTGGGACACAGTGATGTCAAAACGACCGAGATATATACCCATGTGATTGGTGGCCATCATACTGGGGTCATAAGTCCTCTTGACAGTCTTTAAGGCATACTACAAAACAAGTTACTAGGGCCTTATCTTTTGCTTTCCGCATTAGTAAATATGAGGCAAACACAGAAACACAAAGTTCGAATGAGTAATTGTTCTAAATCATAATGGGGCATAAACGAGTTAGTTAACTTGACTTGAAAATGGTCAAATTCAACTCCGAACTTGAGGCCATTGAAGAAAATGACGTGAGCTAGCCATGGATGATGAGATGGACGCTCCCTAATACGGCGTCAATGCGCCAAACTGATGTTGAACCACACAGTTACTTAAGGAGCGTCCACCATGAAAGTTACCACTATTTCGATTGATTTGGCCAAGAATGTATTTCAAGTCCTTGGGATGGATTGTCATGCAAAACAAGTCTTCAATAAGCGTTTAAATCGC